>JAGHTZ010000061.1 GCA_018065065.1 Candidatus Equadaptatus faecalis
GCTCCAAACGGAGGTAAGCCCGTTGCTTTTCAGCTAAAGCTCTGTAACACTTCGGTAACGGCACGCCAAGCGGTCGGGTTTCAGGGTTGAGACACGAGGCCGATGCTTTCGGGAAGGAGGCAGGGAAAGCAAGAGTCCTGCGGCTTCGGACAGAAAACGAACGGACGGCGCAAGCAGTATCTGCGCCCAGCCCAGTAGGAAGTAATCCGGAGTTAAGCTTTAAGCGGTAAGTTGGAAGCATTTAGAACCTTTAACTGCGCACTTAGCACTTAGCTTTTTGCTTGCAGCTTGCAGTTTGTAGCTGTTAGCTGTGTTTGTTATACCCAAAAGCAATTTTGGGCAAATTAAAAACGGCTTGGGAATTTCCAAGCCGTTTTTGTTGCTAATACTGAAATAGAGCCGCTGGATTCTGCGCTGCTCCTGCCGGAGCCCGCAGAAAGACAAAGAAAAAGGCAGAATGACAAGATAAAAAATATTTGTCTCACTGCGAAGCCCAAAGGGCTTGCGCAGTGCCCAGCGGCTTTACGGGCGAAGCGAGCGTTAAGGTTTTGATTTTCAATATTGGTTTTCATAGTAATTGTTTCTTATGGTAATTGTATTTTATCGTAATTGGTTCTTTTTGTAATTGGTTCTTTGGGTCATTGGTTTTTATGGTCATTGCTTCTTATTTTCCGCGCCGTTTCAGTTTTTGACAAATTTTAGTTACTTTAGAAATTCTTCCGGATAGTTTTCTTTGAGCCATGCGAGCATATAAAGGCTGCCGAAGCAGAGGACGGGACAGCCCTGTTTTGAGGCTTCTTTTACCGCGTCGTAAGGCGAGGCAAAGCTTCCGCGCACGTCAAAGCCGAGAGACGCAGCTGTTTCCGCCATTTCTTCCGCTTTCATGCTACGTTCCATTTGAGGCACTTCCGTGCAGTAAAATTCAATATTAAGTCCTTTGAGCAGTTCCAAGGCGTTTTTAACGTCTTTGTCGCGCATCATTGCAGTTACCGAACATATTTTCTGCCCTTTGAAAAGCAGGCTGATATTTTCGGCAAGTCTTTTCATCGCGTGAGGATTGTGCGCCCCGTCAAGCAGCAGCGGCGGATTTTTTCGTACAAGTTCCATGCGCCCCTGCCATTTCATCGTGCTCAGCGCGGTTTTGACAGTTTCTTCCGTCATTCCGCCAAAATATTTGCGCAGTTCTTCCGCGGCGCAGAGGGCAAGTGCCGTGTTTTCCGCCTGATAGGCACCTGCAAGCGCCGTTTTGTAACTTTTGCCGCTGAAGCTGAGCGTTGTTCCGTCAAGCGAAGTTTCTGTCAGGCTGTAAGCTGTTTTTGAAAGCAGTCTGTCCCTTGTTCCTTCCCGTGCACATTTTTCAAGGAACTGCTTTTCAAGTTTTTCATTGCCTCCGGCAAATATTGCAGGGGCGTTCCCGCGTATTACGGCAAATTTTTCGGCTGCTATTTTTTCAAGCGTATCTCCAAGGTAATCTGTATGGTCAATTCCTATCGGCGTTACGAGGGTTAAAATGACGTTTTCAAGCGTGTTTGTCGCGTCAAGCCTGCCGCCGAGCCCCGCCTCGACGACCGCTATGTCCACGTTGTTTTCAGCAGTCAGCATAAATGCCGCCGCAGTTGTGAGTTCAAAATAGGTCGGCATATCTTCTTCCGCCGTGCCGCTGTTTTCAAGCGCGTTTTTTATCTGTCCGACAACCCTGAGCCAGTCGGCAGCGGGAAGCATTTCGCCGTTTATCAGCAGTCTTTCGCCGAAGCAGGCAAGGTGAGGGCTGGTGTAGAGGGCTGTTTTGCAGCCGGAACAGCGCAGTATCTTTTCAACCGTCGCAGAGGTTGAGCCTTTGCCGTTGGTGCCTACAACGTGCACTGCCTTAAACTGCCGTTCAGGGTTTCCGACAAGCGCCAGCAGTTTGGAGAGGCGGGCAAGCCCCGGGTGAATTCCGGGGCTTGCGATTTTTTGCAGTTCGTTTTCTATTTCCGAAAATTTAATTTCCATTTTGCAGCTATTCAGCCAGACTCTTGAGGTTCTCCAGCATACGCTCTTTTTTGGCGCTGTTTTCAGCCAGTTCGGTCTTTTCTTTTTCTATGACTTCCGCAGGCGCCCTGTCTATGAAGTTCTGATTGGCAAGCTTGCCGCTGCTCTTTGCTATGTCTTTTTCAAGCTTGGCAAGGTCTGCTTTGAGGCGCTGGATTTCTTTTTCAAGGTCAAGCAGATCGCCCACCGGCAGATATATCTGCACGTCGTCAAGCACTGAGGCAAGGCTCTTTTCGGGTTTGCTTTCAGAAACAACGATTGCTTCAACGCGCGTAAGCAGAAGTATCTGGCGTTCGTTTTCATTGACAAGCGCAAGCTTGTCATCGTCATGCACCGTTATTTCAACACGCGGTATCTGCTGTGAAGGAGCTATTCTCGCTTCGGCGCGCAGGCTGCGGATCGTGCGGATTATTTCCTGTACGAATTTCATGTCTGCCGCTGCTTTTTCGTCAAGCGTTTCGGGACGCGCTTTCGGCCATGAGTTTTTCATAACGTAGCTGTCGCCGAACGGGAAGGCATGCCACAGTTCTTCCGTAACAAACGGTATGAACGGGTGCAGAAGCTTGAGCACGTCTTCAAAGAGGACAAGCAGAACAGCCTGCGTCGATTTACGGCGTTCTTCGCCTTCGTCCCCGCGAAGCGCCGGTTTGGCAAGCTCAAGATACCAGTCGCAGAGTTCGCCCCATACGAAATCGTACATAAGCCGCGCCGCTTCGCCGAAGAAATATCCGTCAAGCAGTTTTGTGATTTCCGCGGTAACCTCCGCAAGTCTGTTGAGTATCCATTTGTCCTGAAGTTTGAGCTGTTTTTCGTCCCATTTCTGCCCTTTTTCGGCATCTTCAAGGTTCATCAGCGCAAAGCGGCTCGCGTTCCAGAGCTTGTTAAGGAAGAGACGGTAGGTTGCTATGCGTTCCGTTGAAAGGAAGATGTCACGCCCCTGTACGGTCAGGGCAGCCATTGTCAGGCGAAGCGCGTCTGCCCCGTAGTCTTTGACTATGACGAGCGGGTCTATGACGTTGCCTTTTGATTTGCTCATTTTCTGCCCTTTTTCGTCCCTTACAAGCGCGTGAATGTAAATGTCGCGGAAAGGAACTTCTTTTGTTCCGTAGAGTCCGAACATTATCATTCGGGCAACCCAGAAGAAGATTATGTCAAAGCCCGTAACGAGAACCGACGTCGGGTAGAATTTTTTAAGCTGTTCCGTTTTTTCCGGCCAGCCCATTGTCGAAAACGGCCAAAGTCCGCTTGAGAACCACGTGTCAAGCACGTCTTCGTCCTGTTTGAGGTTCGTGCTTCCGCATTTCGTACATTTGTGCGGAGCTTCCGCCGCAACCATTATTTCTCCGCAGTCCTGACAGTACCATGCAGGTATTCTGTGTCCCCACCAAAGCTGGCGAGAGATGCACCAGTCGCGGATATTTTCCATCCACTGGTAGTAGACGTTCGTCCACTGTTCAGGTATAAAGCGGATTTTTCCGGCTTTTACCATTTCAACGCCTTTGTCTGCGAGAGGACGTGTTTTGACGAACCACTGCTCCGAGAGATACGGCTCAATTACCGTATGGCAGCGGTAGCATTCCCCGACAGAGTGTTTGATGTCCTGTATGCCAAGCAGCACGCCTTCGGCTTTAAGGTCTTCGACAACGACTTCGCGGGCTTCAAAACGGTCAAGTCCGGCATATTTTTCGCCGGCGTCTTTCGTCATTATGCCGCTTCCGTCTATGACCTGTATCTGTTCAAGTCCGTGGCGCTGTCCGACAAGAAAGTCGTTTGGGTCGTGCGCAGGCGTGATTTTAACGCAGCCTGAACCAAATTCAGGGTCAACCATATTGTCTTCAATGACAGGTATGACGCGGTGAACGATAGGAACTATGACTTTTTTGCCGATAAGATGGCGGTTTTTCTGGTCGCGCGGGTGAACGGCTATTGCAACGTCTCCCATGATTGTTTCGGGACGCGTAGTCATTACCTTTACTTCGCCCGGTTCGTCCGCGAATTTGTATGCGACTTCGTAGAATTTTCCGTCGTGGTCGTGGTGTTCGACTTCAAGGTCGGAAAGCGCGGTCTGGCAGCGAGGGCACCAGTTAATAAGGTATTTTCCGCGATAGATGAGTCCGTCGTTGTAGAGCGAAACAAACATTTTGCGGACTGCCGCAGAGAGACCTTCGTCCATTGTAAAGCGTTCTCTCGACCAGTCGCAGGAAGCTCCGAGTTTTTTCAGCTGCGATATGATTGCGCTGCCGTATTCTTCTTTCCATTTCCAGACGCGGTTGACAAATTCTTCGCGTCCAAGGTCATGGCGCGAGATGCCTTCTGCCGCAAGCGAGCGTTCAACAACGTTCTGCGTGGCTATACCGGCATGGTCTGTGCCCGGAACCCAAAGCACTTCATAACCCTGCATGCGTTTTGTCCTGCAGAGGATGTCCTGCAGCGTATTGTCGAGCGAGTGTCCCACGTGCAGTTTGCCCGTGACGTTCGGCGGCGGTATGACGATTGAAAACTGCGGCTTGCACGAGGCTGTATCAGCCTTGAAAAGTTCGTCTTCTGTCCATTTGCCGTACCATTTGTCTTCAATAGGCGCAGGATCGTAATTTTTGTCGAGTATTGTTTTTTCGGAATCCATCAGGAATTCCCTCCTCTTTGACAGACCTGGTGGCTGTCGAATCTATCTTGACAGATTTCTGCGGCCGTTCCGCAGACATCCGGCAGATGCTTTGAAAAGCGGCGCGGCTTAAAGTTTTGCGCCTGCCGCCATTTTTTTCAGTCCGTTTTTCGCCTCAATAAGTCCCTGCCGAAGCGCTTCCGCCTGTTCGTTGTTCGCGCCGGAGGTGAGATACGGGGGCAGGACGGATTCAATTCCGTTCCTGACGTATTTGTCGTAAGTCCCTTTTCTTTTGCCGCCCGAAATTTTATCCGCTTTTGTAAAAACTATAAGCCGGGGCATGTCAATTTCATCAAGCCACTGTTCAAGTTCAAGGTCATTGTCAAGCATGCCGTGACGGAAGTCAACGAGGTGCGCTACAAAGCTGATTTTGCGTTTCGCGGTGAAATAATCCTCTATCAGCTTCCGCCAGCTTTTGCGTTCCTCCGCGGATTTCGAGGCGTAGCCGTAGCCCGGTATGTCAACGAGCATGAAGCGTTCGTTTTCCGGCGCTTCTATTTTGTAGAAGTTTATGCTGCGCGTTTTCCCCGGTTTTGAACTGACTTTGGCAACGCTTCTGCCGAGCAGCGAATTTATCAGCGTGGATTTTCCCACGTTGGAGCGCCCCGCAAACACAATTTCGTCCAGCTCCGCGGGAGGCAGCTGCTGTTTGTTAAACGCCGTGCAGTAAAGCTCCGATTTCCAGTGCGTCATTTTTTCAGCGCCAGAGCGGCAACCTCGTCAAAGTTTGAGACGTAGTGTATTTCAAGTCCTTCTTTAATCCAGTCCTTGAGCTCTGCCACGTCGTTCTTGTTGTCCGCCGGAACTATAAGTTTTTTCAGTCCGAGACGTTTTGCCGCGAGTATCTTCTCACGCACGCCGCCTATCGGAAGCACTTCGCCGTGAAGCGTCATTTCGCCCGTCATGGCGTAGGAAACGTCTATTTTGCGTCCCGTGAGAGACGAGCAAATAGACAGCGCAAGCGTAATTCCCGCCGACGGACCGTCTTTCGGGACAGCGTTTTCAGGCACGTGCACGTGGACGTCCTTTTTCTGCCAGTCAAATTTTTCAAGCCCGAATTTCTTTGCGTTGGAACGAATGTAAGCCATTGAATTTTTCAGCGATTCCTGCATTATATTGCCGAGATTGCCGGTGAACGTTACGTTTCCCGTGCCTTTCATGACGGCGGATTCTATAAGCAGCACTTCCCCGCCGGCTTCCGTCCACGCAAGCCCTATGGACGTCCCCGCCGCGTTCTGTTTCGGAACGCGCGTTGCGTAAAGCTTCGGGGCGCCGAGATATTCTTTCACTTTGTCGTTGTTTATAACGTTTTTCTTTCTCTCGGCTTCCGGATTTTTAGCAATGCCGGCGGCAATTTTGCGCGCTATTTTTGACAGCGCGCGGTCAAGTCCGCGGACACCGGCTTCGTGCGTGTAGTTGCGTATAACATTCATCAGCACCGGCTTTGAGATACTCATGTCGTCTGCGGTTATGCCGTGTTCTTTGAAGATTTTAGGCAGCAGATGGCGTTTCGCTATTTCAATTTTTTCTTCGGCAAGATAGCCCGGAAGATGTATGATCTCCATTCTGTCAAGCAGCGGCCCCGGAATAGTCGAGGTCGTGTTAGCGGTCGTGATGAACATTACACGGCTCAGGTCAAACGGCACTTCAAGGAAATTGTCCGTAAAGCGGAAGTTCTGTTCGGGGTCAAGAACTTCAAGGAGAGCCGAAGAAGGGTCACCCTTGTAAATGCTTCCGATTTTGTCTATTTCGTCAAGCAGCATGACGGGGTTGTCTGTCCCTGCCTGTTTTATTTTCTGTATTATTTTTCCGGGCATTGACGCGACGTAGGTACGCCTGTGACCGCGTATTTCAGCTTCGTCGCCAAGCCCGCCGAGCGCTATGTTCACAAACTGACGCCCCATGGCACGCGCTATTGACATTCCGAGAGAGGTTTTGCCTACTCCTGGAGGTCCGACAAAACAAAGTACCTGAGCGCGCATTTCCTGCCCCGCAAGCTTTCTGACGGCAAGATATTCAACTATTCTGTCCTTTACGTCGTCAAGTCCGTAGTGATCTTCGTTGAGAATTTTCTCGGCTCTTGCTATGTTGAGGTCGTCTTCGGACGATTTGTTCCACGGCAGGTCAAGCAGCCAGTCTATATACGTTCTGGCAACCGAAGCTTCCGGAGACATTGCGGGCATACGGGAGAAACGCTCTGTTTCCCTGAGTGCCTTTTCTTTTACCGCTTCCGGCATCAGGGAATTTTCAATTTTTTCCCTGAGTTCCTCCGCGTCCGCACCCGTGCAGTCGTCACCGAGCTTGTCCTGAACTATTTTCAGTTTTTCGCGCAGGAAATAGTTGCGCTGCGTGTCTTTTATTTTTTCCTGAACCTCATCGTCTATTTCTTTTTCCATTTCAAGCATTTCACATTCACCTGCAAGCAGCTCTACAAGCAGCCGCAGGCGCGCACCGATTTCCGTCGTTTCAAGCAGACGCTGTTTGCTTTCCGCTTTGATTTTCAGGTGCGCCACAGTAAGGTCGGCAAAATCTTCAGGATTGGCTATTTCTTCCGCCATCTGGAGAATCTGCTGCGGCACGTGACGGTTCAGCGCGATATATTTTTCAAGCTCGGTCATGACAGATCTGCGCAGCGCTTCAATCACGTTGCCGGAAGTTTCGCAGGTCGCAGGAACTTTTTCAATTTCAGCTTCAAGATAGCTTGCGCTGTAGACAAACTGCACTACCTTCGCGCGGCACAAGCCTTCAAGCACAATATTTACGCTTCCGCTCTTGCTCTGCATAACGTTCTGTATCCTGCAAAGCGTGCCGAACGTATGCACACCGTTTGTTCCGGGGTTTTCAACCGAAGCGTCGTACTGCGCGGAAACAAAGACAAGGCGGTCAGGCGCAACCGCTTTGACCGCGTTTATGGTGCGTACCCTGCTCGTAAGCAGCGGCGTTATTGAACCGGGGAAAACTACCGTGTCCCGAACAGGAATTACCGGACAGGCGAACAAATCAGACAGCCTCTTTTTTCGGAGTTATCAGCGCTTTGCCGCTGCCTGCAACCATTTCTTTGGTCACAGTAACTTTTGCGATTTCCGACGCTTTACCCGGGATCTCGTACTGCAGGTCAAGCATAAGGTTTTCAAGTATCGTTCTGAGCGCACGGGCTCCCGTTCCAAGCTTTATTGCTTTTTTTGCAATTTCCCTGACAGCGTCGTCTTCAAATTCAAGCTCTACGCCTTCAAGGGCAAACATCTTCCGATACTGTTTGAGCGGCGCGTTTTTCGGTTCTTTGAGTATGCGGACAAGCGCGTCTTCGGCAAGCGAAGAAAGCGCCACAAGAACCGGAAGACGACCGATAAATTCAGGAATAAATCCGAAAGAGCGAAGGTCGTCGGGCTGAACCTGCTTCAGCAGTTCATCCGTGCGCTGCTGTTTGAGATTGCTCGTAATGTCGCCGCCGAAGCCTATCGCCTTTTCGGTGGTTCTGCGGGCAATAATTTTGTCGAGTCCGTCAAAGGCTCCGCCGCAGATGAACAGTATGTGCGACGTGTCAACGGGAATCATTTCCTGACTCGGATGCTTGCGCCCGCCCTTCGGCGGAATGTTTGCAATCGTTCCCTCAATAATTTTGAGAAGCGCCTGCTGAACGCCCTCGCCGGAAACGTCGCGCGTTATTGAAACAGATTCCGATTTGCGCGCTATTTTGTCTATTTCGTCAATGTAAATTATTCCGCGCTGTGCCGCGTCAATATCAAAATCCGCCGCCTGAAGCAGCCTGAGAAGTATGTTTTCAACGTCTTCGCCGACGTAACCGGCTTCCGTAAGGGTCGTAGCGTCGGTTATTGCGAAAGGAACGTTGAGCATTTTGGCAAGCGTCTGGGCAAGCAGTGTTTTGCCGCTGCCTGTAGGTCCGACAAGCAGCACGTTGCTTTTCGGAAGCTCGACGCCGTCGTCTCCGTCCGAAAGCGGATTTGTTATTCTTTTGTAGTGGTTGTACACGGCAACGGAAAGGACTTTTTTCGCTTCGTCCTGTCCTATTACGTACTGGTCAAGAAACTGTTTGATTTCCTCAGGCTTCGGGAGCGTGTCAAACACGGGGGCGGAAACGTAGTCAGCCCTTTTCTCCGCCGGCATACACGGTGTATCGGGAAATGCGTCGCTGCCAAATTCTTCCCTCAGAACAACGTTGCAAAGCTGGATACAGTCGGTACATATAAAAATATTATTAGGACCGGCTATAAGCCTGCCTACCTCGTCCTGCGTCTTTCCGCAGAATGAGCAGCGCGGCTTGGGGCGTTTGCTGCCTGTATTTTCAAGCGTATTTTTTCTTACCATTTTTAACGATTCTCTATAACCTGATCAACTATGCCGTATTTCTTGGCTTCCTGAGCCGACATGTAAAAATCTCTGTCGGTGTCTTTTTTAATTTGTTCGAGCGGCTGTCCCGTATGCTTTGAGAGAATTCCGTTGAGCGTGTTTCTCGTCTTAAGAATTTCTACAGCCTGAATTTCGATGTCGGACGCCTGTCCCTGCGCGCCGCCGAGAGGCTGGTGTATCATTACGCGGGAATTCGGCAGGGCTATGCGTTTGCCGTGAGCACCCGCCGCGAGAAGAACGGCTCCCATGCTTGCCGCCTGTCCAGTGCATATCGTGGAAACGTCGGGCTTTATATACTGCATGGTGTCGTAAATCGCCAGTCCGGCGGAAACCACTCCGCCAGGGCTGTTGATGTAAAGGAACACGTCCTTTTCCGGATCCTGGCTCTCAAGGAAAAGCAGCTGCGCGACAACAAGATTTGCGACGTTATCGTCTATCGCCGTTCCGAGAAAAATTATTCTGTCGTTAAGCAGACGGCTGTATATGTCGTAAGCTCTTTCGCCTCTGCCCGTCTGCTCTATAACCGTTGGAATAAGATAACCGCTCATAAAATTTCCTCCGTCCGGGGAATTATTTCTTTTCCTCTGCTTCGACTTCCTTAACCTGAACCTGCGTTGCGGCGTATTCAGCCGTCTTGCGCGCGCGGACTTCGTCCATCACCTGATAGAGATGGTCTTTGTTCGAGTAGAGGTAATCTTCGACTTTTTTGAGGTCCATGCCTGAAGCAAGCGCCATTTTCCTGATTTCAAGCTGCAGTTCTTCTTTCGTGCAGTCAATATCGTTCGCGTCAGCGATTGCTTTGATAACAAGCGAGCGTTTCACGGCTTTTCTTGCCGTATCGTCAACCTGTTTCTCAAATTCGTCCTTGTCGGTGCCTGACTGTTTCAGGAATTCGTCAAGCGTCATATCTTCATTGCCGGTCTGGCGTTTGATTCTGTCTTCCTGTTCGGCTTTTATCGCCGCCTTTTCGCGGTTAATAAGCTTTTCGGGAATGTCTATTTCACAGGCGTCAGTAATTGCGGATATTGCCGACTTTCTGAGGCTGTCTTCCGTTTCTCTTTCAGCCGCTTTTTCCAGACGCTCCATAACGCTCTTCTTGAATTCCTCAACAGTTTTCAGTCTCGTATAGGTAAGCTCGGGAATATTTTCATCCGTAAGCTGCGGAATATCTTTTTTCATAATGCCCTGAATGTCAAACTCATAGCGCATTTTCTGTCCCGCAATTTCCTTTACGCTGTTGTCAGGTTCTACTGTAAATGCCGCTTCGGCTTTTTCTCCGGGCTTTTTGCCGACAAGAGCGAAAACTATTTCAGGGCGGATACCGGGCTGTTTGAGGTCTATTTCGGATTTCTGGTCTTTTTCGGCTTCCGTTTCCTTTCCGCCGTCTTCCGCGAGGAAGGAATTGTATTTCACGGAAACTATGTCGTCAGCCGTGATTTCGCGTTCTTCGTACGACGGTACGACCTTGGCGTGCGCTTCAAGCATCTGCTGAATGTTTTCGTCGCGCATTTTTTCCGTTGCCTTGTAAATTGTCTTTTCTGCCGTGATTGTTGAGAGGTCGGGAAGAATTACCTCCGGCGACACCTCATAGACGACGGTAAATTCGAACGCTTTGCCCTCTTCAAGAGCGTCTCCGGGCTTGACATCGGGATATTCGACAAGGTCAAGCTCATTTTCACTGACCGATTCGTCTATACCCTGATTTATAAGCTTTTCCTGCGCCTGAGCACAGATTGCCGCTTTGCCGAAGCAGAGTTCAAGCGTTTTGCGGGGAACGTGTCCCTTGCGGAACCCTTTGAGGTTTGCTTTCTGCGAAAGCTCCGCATACGCTGCGTCCAGTGCTTTGCTTACCTCTTCGGCTTCAAAAGCAACCTTCACTGTTAAAATATTTTTTTCCTGAGATACGATTTCTGACTTCACTGTGTACTGCCCCTTTGCTCAATAGTTATTGACATAACCGATAGATTTTACCACATTTACGAAAAATTTGCAGAAATAATCGCCGGCAGCCGAAAATTTATAAAAATTTATAAAAAAGCCCGCGCAAAGCGGGCTGATTTTCAATGGAGCGGACAACGGGATTCGGACCCGCGACATTCGGCTTGGGAAGCCGACGCTCTACCAGCTGAGCTATGTCCGCGCAAGAGATATTTTAACACATATTCCGGCGTATGGATTATAATATTTTGGCGAGGTGAATATATTATGCCCGGACCAAAGAGATACAAAACAGCAAAAATCGGCGTCATTCTGTCGTCGGAAGAGCTTTTGGAAAAGCTGTCCGGCGGGCTTGCAATATTTGACAAGCTTTACGTAAAGTACGAGCTTGCCGGACTTCCGCCGCACAACAGCAGGCAGGAACTTGAAAACTATGCCGCAAACGCTAAAAAACGCGGGCTTGAAGCGGTAATAGTATCAGCCGGTTCCAATGACGAACTGCCGCGTTTTACAGCAGAAAAATGTCTTGCGCCGTTAATTTTCGCACCCGTGTCAAGAACAAACAGAAGCGTGCCGCAAAAGTTTCTTGCTTCGTCGAGCTTCTGCGTTACCGCCGCAAATGATTTTTCAAAGGCGGCGCACTTTGCGCTCAAAATTCTTGCGATACGCGACAAAAGCCTTTCAAGGCGCCTGTTAAATCTCTCATTGGCAAAAAACGAACGTTTTGCCGCGGAAGACTCGGAGGACTTTCCTCTTGCGCCGGACGACGCCTACGGCTTTTAACAGGCGGACAAGACTGCATTCAAAAAATACGGCGCGGAACCCGCGCCGTATTTTTTATTTTGATTAAACCGTCTGCGTCAAATATTACATTACAAATCCGAGAATTACGTAAAGTACAAGCGACGCGCCCGCAAAGAACGCGCAGTACGGGGTCTGCGTCTTGACGTGGTCAATAATGTCGCAGCCCGACGTTGAGCAGGACATAATCGTCGTGTCGGATATCGGCGACGTGTGGTCTCCAAAGATACTTCCGCCGAATGCCGCACCGGCAACCAAAGGAATGTTCACGCCGAGGTTAATAGCCATCGGAAGGGCGATTACGAACATAATAGCCATTGTTCCCATTGAGGTTCCGGTTGCGAAGGATATAAGGCAGGCGATAATGAACACGAGCGCCGGAAGGAACGCCGGATTGAGCGCCTGGAGGAATATTGACGAGAGGTAGTTGCCCGTATCAAGCGCTTTGACCGTGCTTCCCATCGTAAATCCGAGAAGAAGAACGAAGGCTATCGGAAGCATGCTGCCCATGCCCTTGAACATTTCGTCAATAACTTCGTTGAGCGTAAATATTTTCTGGAATACGCAGAGAGCGCCCATAACCACGAGCGATACGAAGCAGCCCCAAAGCAGCGAGTTCATGCCGCTGCCTTTCATAAGGTTGCCGTTTCCGGTAACGAACAGGGCGATAATAACCGTGAAAAGCAATGTGAGAATCGGAAGTACAAGGTTCATTACTCTCGGTTTCGCATCGCTGATTTTTACTCTTGAGATTTCTCCGCCTTCTTTTGCGTGCGCAGGATCGTCAAGCATACCCGTTTCCGCGGCGCGTTCCTCGGCTGCCTTCATTGGTCCGAAATCCTTTTGGAGAACCGCAAGAACGAGAACGCCGAGCACTGCGAAAATGCAGTAGAAATTAAGGCAGATTGATTTGATAAGCGTCGGGATCGCATCGGCTTCCGCGACTCCGCCGGAGGTAAGATAGCCGATCATTGCCGCGAGCCAGCCGCTGAGCGGGATAAGAACGCAGACAGGCGTTGACGTGGCGTGGATAATGAACGCCGCTTTTTCGTGCGGAACTTTGAGCGCGTCATTGACAGGACGCGCGACGGAACCCGTAACCATGCAGCTGAGCGAGCCAGACGTGAAGATAAGAACGCCGAGCAGCCACGTAAAAATGTTTGCGCCGCGTTTTGATTTGATAATTCCGTTTTTCTTCACCATAACGTCAACAAAACCGTCAACGCCGCCGGAACGCTCAATAAGATAGATAAGCGCGCCGATAAAAAGCATCGAGGCGATAACTATCGTGTTGCCGCTTGACGCCATCGTTTTGACGCAATTGTTGAGCGCCGCGTTGAGAGCCGCGATAAAATTCCAGTCCGCAATGATGAACGAACCAAGGAAAATACCGATAAAGAGCGAAACAAAAACATTCTTTGTGACAAGCGCGAGAACGATTGTCAGAATTGGCGGTACTATTGACCAGAAACCATACTGCATTGAACTTCTCCTCCTTAAATTTTACTTTCTTATGGCTCTTCCAAGCCTGTGGTTTATGATTTTGCCTTTTTCAACGGCGATTTTCCCGCCGATGATTACGTAATCTATTCCTTCCGGTTCCGCGACAGGGTCTGCAAAGGTCGCGTTGTCTTTTACCGTCTTGGGATCAAAAATAACGATGTCCGCGTCAGAACCTTTTTCAAGTCCGCCCTTGCCTGAAAGCGACAGCTTCTCTGCGGCTGCGGAGGTCATTTTTGCAATGCCGTCCGCCAGCGAAACCTTGCCGGTGTTGATAAATTCCTTAATAAAGTGTGGGAAAGCCCCTGCCGCGCGAGGATGTCCCTGTCCGTTGTTCAGAAGCCCGTCACTTCCAAGAATAACGCCGGTATGAGCCATCGCCATATCAACGTCCTCATGCTTCATAACGTGGCACACCGTAATCATATCGGGATATTCTGCGCGAACCTTGCGAAACAGATCTTCCGTGCAGCGCATGCCCCTGTATTCGCCCTCGCACAGTTCCACAACGTCATAACCAGTATGATAACGGTCAAGGAACCCTTCATCGTAGGTAGCTGAACCTATCTGCGTCGAATACGCGTAATACGGATAACAGTCGCAGTGCAGGTTCAGTCCGTTTGCGCGGTAACGGTCGGTAATCTGTAAAAATTCTTCCATTTGTCCGAAACCTGCCATACTTCCTATGTGCGAAATTTCCGTATTGAGACCAAATTTCAGCCCGGCGCTGATAAACTCCTCAGCGGCGGCGAAAACTCCTGCGGCATCGTCGCGAAGATGCGCGGCGATAAGTTTGTCGTCCTTTTTGCAAAGCTTCGCCGTTCTTTCAAGCTCTTCCTGAGTCAAGCCCGGAGCATAGCGTATTCCGTAGGAAACTCCCACACAGCCTCCGTCAAGAGCCCTTGCCGTACTGCGTTCCAGCGTGTCAAGCTGAGAGGGAGTTGCGGCGGCGTATCTGTCTGTCGTTCCTGCTTCGTACCTGAGATAACTGTGTCCGGCGTACATGGCGACGTTAACCGGTGCGCCCTTAGCGTCCACCGTATCAAGATACCTGACGGGATCGCACAGATTAGTTCCGCAGTTGCCGGCGATAACCGTTGTTACCCCCATTTTCAGCATACAGTCGAAAATGCAGAAATCAATATCGTTACCGTCCGTGCTCAGCGGGTCCTCATGCATGTGAATATCAATAAATCCGGGGGAAACTATCTTGCCTTCAGCGTCAATAACAGTATCGGCTTCCGGCTCTTCCCTAAGAAAGGCTTCAATTTTTCCGTCCTTAACCAAAACGTTCTGCTTTGAAAAAACGGTATTCTTGGCATCAGCGACAAAGCCGTTCTTAATCAAAATGCTGCCCATTGCGTTATCCTCCCTGCTGTAAATTCAGATTTCGGCAGGCAGCTGTTCTCCGAAAAAAACGGCTGATGCTTCTGCATCGGCCATTGATTTCAAATTATGCGCAAGGCGCAAAATTCAACTAATACATAGCTCTCCGCAAAAGCGACAGTCAAACGGATATTATCCGGTTGCCCGGGCAGAGTTCGCAACCTTCCGCCTTCGGCAGCGGTCCCTTTCAGAACGACAACGGTTTTGCGGCACCTTTGACATCGTCCTTACTCTTGACAACTGCTCCTCTATCCTTTAGCAATATTCGGTTAACGAGATTATAGCACTTGTTCTGCCGTTGTAAATATTTTTTTTGAGAAAAAACCTTGAAAGCCCCATAAAAAATAAACTATCAAAAGCAATTTTGGGAAAATTAAAAAATTAAAAACGGCGCGGATTTTTTGTAATCCCGTGCCGTTTGTTGTATTTACCGCTTATTTTTCTTTCCTTCAAAACATTCCGAGTACGCAGTGCAATGCCAATGCCCTGTTATTTTGGAGCGGAAGACGGGATTTGAACCCGCGACCCCAACCTTGGCAAGGTTGTGCTCTACCCCTGAGCTACTTCCGCATATAAACGCGCGTACCGTAAAAACGACTTAATAAAAAAATGGAGCGGAAGACGGGATTTGAACCCGCGACCCCAACCTTGGCAAGGTTGTGCTCTACCCCTGAGCTACTTCCGCAAATCGTTTTTCAAGTGGTGGCGGGGCCCGGAATCGATCCGGGGACACACGGATTTTCAGTCCGTTGCTCTACCAACTGAGCTACCCCGCCTTATGACTTCTTAAAAATGGCGGAGCTGACGAGACTCGAACTCGCGACCTTCGGCGTGACAGGCCGACGCTCTAACCAACTGAGCTACAGCTCCGCTTATAAAAGTTGTCATGGTGGGCGGAATAGGTTTCGAACCTACGACCCCCTGCGTGTAAGGCAGGTGCTCTCCCGCTGAGCTATCCGCCCGCTCGCCCTGCCGTACCGCATAAGCGACAACAGGGAAGATTATACATTAATTTCAGAGACTGTCAATAACTTTTTTTATTTTTTCTTTGCTTTGGGCGCGGTTTTGCCCGAAGCCTTTTTGGCAGGCGTCTGAGCGTCAACCTTTACGGGTCTTCCGGCTATTTTGTCGCGCAGCACGGAGAGCGCTTTCTGCAGCTGTTTGTCTTTTTTCTTGTCTTTTTCAACGTCGCCGGCAATTTTTATGTCAGGCTGGAGTCCTTTTTTGTCGAGCATAAAGCCTGACGGCGTGGCGTAACGCGCAATCGTGATGTAAACACCGGATTTGTCGGGAAGGTCAAAGAGTGTCTGTACTGAACCCTTGCCAAAGCTTTTAGTTCCGATGAGCGTTCCGCGTTTGCGGTCTTTTATCGCGCCTGCAAGTATTTCAGACGCGCTTGCGCTGCCTTCGTTTATAAGAATTACGACAGGAAGCTTTGTCGCCCTGCCTTTGTCGGCATAAAGCGTGTCGTTGGCACGGTCAAAACGTCCCTTTGTGGAAACTATCAGTCCGCCGTCAATAAACTGCGACGCAACGTCAACGCATACGTGAAGCAGTCCGCCCGGGTTGTTGCGCACGTCAATGATTATTCCTTTTGCCTTTTTGTCCTTTGCCGTTTTAAGTGCGTTCGCAACGTCTTTGCCCGTTTTTTCAATGAATTGGTTAATTTTGATGTAGGCAACGTCGTTTCCTATCATTTCTGAGCGGACGGTTTTAATTTTTATCATTTCGCGCACCATTTTGAAGGTGAGGATTTTATCCACGCCTTTTCTGCGTATCTGAACCGTTACGGGTTTGCCCGGGTCACCGCGCATGAGCTTTACAGCGTCTTCCGTCGTTTTTCCAATAATGCTCGTGCTGTCAACCTTCACAATTTCGTCCATGGGTTTGAGCCCTGCTCTGTCCGCAGGCGTGCCTTCCATAGGCGAAACAACGACTACGCGGTCGTTTTTCATTGAGATGTACATACCAAGTCCGCCGTATTCGCCTTTGAGCTGCGTCAGTTCTTCTTCAAGGTCTTTCGGATTGACAAATCTCGTGTACGGGTCTTCAAGCGAGGAAACAATGCCTTTCATTGCTCCATAGTACATTTTATCGTCGTCTATTTTTCCCTTTTTCTCTCCGTCAACCTGATATTCCTTGAGCGTTTCCTTGACCTGCTTCATTATTACAAGCTGCTGCTGAGTAAACGGCCATACGTTGTCGGCTCCCGCCTGCGGGACAAAATAAGCGGCAGTTCCGGTGATAAAAACACCGAGTATAATTCCGATAAACAGATGTTTGAATTTTTTCATTTATAAGACTCCCTTAAAATTTGTTTGCAAATCAGCGCAGATACCCCATCGGGTCAACCGTGTTGCCGTTGACGCGTACCTCAAAGTGCAGATGAGGTCCGGTAGCTATTCCGGTCATCCCGACTTTTCCAATTATAGCACCTTTTGCAACCTTTTGATTTTCCGAACATGAAATTGTTGACATGTGTCCGTAGACAGTCGTCAAATCGCCGCCGTGGTCAAGTATTACAACCTTTCCGTAGCCGCGCATGGAACCTGCGAAAAGCACTTCACCGGCAGAGGCAGCAGCTATCGGGCTGCCTGTAGATGCCGCTATATCTATGCCCGAATGTTTGATTTTGGTTTTAAACACGGGATGCACCCTGACCCCGTAGCCGCTTGTGATCTGCCCCTGAACGGGCCACGCGATTTTTCCGCCCTTGTAATAAACAACAGTGGTTTTATTTTTGCTTTTGTTTTTCGCGCGTTTTGCCGCAAGCAGTTTGTTAATCGTCCCCTGCAGCTCGCGTGCCGCCTTTTCAAATTCTTTCTGTTCGGCTATATATTTTTCCTTTTCTTTCTGTATCTGCTTTAACACCGTTTCTTTTTCGCCAACTGCCGTTTGCAGCTGTGCATGCTGAATTTTGAGTTCTTTGTTTTTTGTATTAAGAATTCCCTTCTGTCTTCCGAGAGCGTTCTGTTTTTCGTCAAGCTGCTGTTTCTGTTCCGTCAGTTCCATTATTACTTCCTGATCCTGTTTCGCTATTTTTTTCAGCAGATACAGATTGTCCATCGCTTCCTGTACGCCTTCGGAGGAGAGCAGTACGCTGAATTCCGACGTTCTGCCGTATTTGTACATTGAGACAAGCCTTTTGCTCAGATATTTTTCGCACACGGCGATACGTTTTTTTGTGGTCTCAATCTGCGAGTTCAGGACACTTATGTTTCCTTCAACTTTTTTTATGTCGCGCGAAACTGTTTCCACCTTTTGTTTGGTGTCGTCAATTTTTTTGTTTATCACGTCTATCTGTTCCACTACTTTTTTTTCTTTTTTTCTGCTTTCAAAAATTTTCTTTTTTGTCCCCGCTATTTTTCTGCGCAGCTCGTCATATTTCAGTTCCTGACTTTTGAGCTGGCTGTCTATGCTTTCCTCGGCAGGCGCGGCACACGAAAACACCGCGCAGAACAATACCGCGCAAGCAAGTAGAAATATAATTTTTCCGGTATTTTTCCTGCTCTTCATCTGCTACAAAGGTTTGGAAGCTTTGCGTATAAATTTGTTGACCGCAAGGAAGCTCGCAATCAGACTGACGGTCATGCCGCAGGCAAACAAAAGAAAACCGAGACGGCTCACGAGAACGGGAAGTCCCACGAACTGGAAGAACGGAAGCATTTCCCTGAGTTTTTCAAGGGCAAGCGCGTAAGCCGCGGCAAGCAGTCCAAAGGATGCAACCGAGCCGAATGTACCCAAAATAATTCCCTGTATAACGTACGGAAGGGCTATATAGGTCGGTGTCGCCCCGACAAGAAGCATAATTTTTATTTCTTCCTCTTTCGCATAAACAGAGAGCTTTACTGTGTTAAAAAGCACTATTCCGCTGGCGCATACGGCAACCGCGAGCAGAAAAATCGAAAGCATGCTTACAAAATCCGACAGCCTTGTTATTTTTTCCGCAACTTTTCCGGCGTATATCACTTCTTCCACCCCTGGCGCGGCTTCAAGTTTTTTAACTATTGAAGGCACCGCCGAGGCTTCGTTGATCATAAATTCAACGCTGTCCGGAAGCGGATTTTCGCCGAGCAGCGACACCGTATCCAGCTGCGCTCCCATCCTTGAACGCAGTCTGTCAAGAGCCATCTGTTTCGTTACAATTTTTGAACCGCTTATGCCGCGGCTTTTTGCAACCGATTTCAGTACAGCCTGTGCGTCTGCCACCTCACGAAGATAAACCTGTATCGTCAGCTGGTCGTCCATCGTCGCAACAACGTGACGCATATTGAGAACAAGCAGAAGTCCTGCCCCAATTACAAAAAATACGGCAACGGAAGTAAAAACCGTAAGAATGCTCGCCCAAAGGTTTCTGCTTACGAGACGCCAGCCGTCCCTGAAAACGTATCCCGACTTAGTCATTTGCGGCTACCTCCGTTTTCTGTCCGGCTGAAGCAGACGCAAGAGAAACCGCTTCGTAGCAGCCGTTTTCTTCATCTCTTACCACATGTCCCTGCTGCATTTCTATAACACGGTGCCTGTAGCTGTTGACGAGATTCGCGTTGTGCGTTGCCATAAGAACTGTCGTACCGCGCGAGTTTATATCAAAAATGAGTTCCATAATCTGTTTTGCAGTGTGATCATCGAGGTTTCCTGTCGGTTCGTCCGCAATAATCAGCGACGGCTCGTTGACTATCGCACGGGCTATTGCAAGACGCTGCTGCGCACCGCCCGAAATCTGGTCGGGGTACATGCTGCGGTGCGTCCACAATCCGACCTGCTTAAGGACGTCCGAGACTCTCGGCTTGATTTGCTGTGACGAATAGCCCATCGTTTCAAGCACAAAAGCGGCGTTTTCAAACACGGTCAGTTTTGGAAGCAGCTGAAAATCCTGAAAGACAACACCTATTTCCCTGCGGTACAGCGCAAGCGCTACGCTGTTCATTCTTTTGAGTTGCATACCTCCGACGGTCAAATATCCGTTTGTGGGAAGAACCTCGCGCGTTATGCAGCGAAGCAGCGTACTTTTCCCCGAACCTGTTTCACCTATCAGATAGACGAACTCGCCCTTCCTGATTTTCAGAAACACGTTCTCCAGAGCCGGAGCTGAAGTGCCCGGCATGTATCTTTTTGTGACACCGTTAAACTGTATATCCATTTAGCCACCCCGCTTATTGAAGCACTGCTGCAAGTCCATTCCTAAATTCAGAAACAATTTCTTCGCGCGCCGCCTGAAGCTTGCTGCTGTCCACAATCGCAAATTCGTCGGAAAGTTTTTCAGTAAGCACAGGAAGTTTCCATTCTTCGCAGAAAGCCTCGACCTTCGGGTCGTAGGCAGACATTGCGGCAGGCAGCGACGCAAGCGCGCAGAGTTCAGCGAAATGAAGTCTCATGCCGACAGCCTGCGAAGCATTAACAGCCATTTTTTCAAAAACTTCCGCCGTTTCGCACAGAACAATGTCTTTCAGTTTAATTTTATCGTCAGCCTGCAAATTTTCAAGATATACCTGATCTTCCCTCGCAAATGCGACACCGATGATTTTAAGTTTGTTTCTTTTGGCGGCAAAATTTGCGATGCGTAGAGCGTTCTCCGCTGCCACGCCATACCCCGGACGCAGATTCAGAAGCAGCGTATCTCCGCCGCAGTGCTTTTCGGCAAACTGAATACCCATTGCGAGATCCGGCGTTGTTTTGTAACCTTCAACGCCTATTGAATCAAGCAGTGCGGAAGATCTCCGATCCCTGATACTGAGATACGCGCAGTTTTTCAGCGCGTTTTTGGTGAACCATTTGCCGAGCATACTTTTAAGCGGTCCGACAGACTGGCTCACAGCCCATATCTTTGTGCCGGACATCTTTGCCGCACGAACAATCCACCAGTAATATCCGCAGGATTTAACGCTTGTAACGTCCTGGAAAAGTCCGCCGCCGCCGAGCAGAAAGCTTTTTGACTGCTTCAGCAGAGCGGATACGGTTCCCATATTCCACCGGTTATAGCATTTGACCCCCGTACGCGCTTCGCTTTTCTGAGGGTCGGCAGACAGGAGGACTATTTTCTCTTTCTGCACACCGGCAGACACGAGATTGCTGACTACTGCTTCCGCAAGCAGTTCGTCTCCCAGATTTCCGAAACCGTAATAACCCAGTATAAGTACGTCAATATTTTTTTCAAGTTTCATTTTCAAACCACCTGTTTTTTGCTTTCGCAAAATATCTTGACGAAAAAGTGCAGGATAAGAATAAGCACGCAGCCAATCAGAAGCCCCAGCCACCAGCCGTTAAGAACACGGATTACGCTGAGCTGAAGCCTCGTATGGAAGTGGCAGAAGGTGTTCATCGCAGAACAGAAAGCGAGCGTCGCCGCAAGCCGCAGCGCTTCTCTGTAGTGAGGAAACAAATCTCTCTGTTTAACGTAAAAATACAGCATAAGCGCAGGATACCCGATAAGAATTTCCTTTGTCCTCGGACGAACAACCAGCGTTCTCTCAAGAAAATCGCGGAAAGCAAGTTCAAAAGAGGGTACGTCAGAAACGTTGTCACTCCGCAGCGCCATAACCAGAAGCGCGGCGAGAACTACTGCCGAAAGCGCGAGTTCGCCCCAAAGCGCAGGTCTTGCAAAAAGTTCTTTTGCCGTTTCGTCATGTATTCTGACCCTCAGGTCATGATAAAGAACAAGCAGAGGCGGAAGCAGAAGCGTAAGCTTTACTCCCGAGAAAGGCAGAAGTCTGAGCGCAGCTTTTGTCGTTCCGTAAAATGCCGCGGCGGACAGGCCTCCGGCGAATATTATCAGAAGCGCCGGAAGCAGTTTTTTCTTTCCGTCCAAAGCACACAAAGCTGCCTCAGCAGCGACAAATCCTGTACAGAAACCGCCTGTCAGTTTTGCCAGAACTGATATTTTCAGCAGACAGAACGTATAGATAAGCGACAGGATAAAAAGAAGCACAATCTCCTTGATTTCTGCGGTTTCGTCAGCAGACGAAACAAGACGAACCCCGTAAAACCATACCGCAGATACAAAAACAAGAGCGAGGGCAAACGCCGCAAGCTTTCCGCGCTGCCAAGGCTGATAAGGCTCCGGCCAGGCTGCCTTGTAGCCCCTTTGGGCAAGCTTGTCCGTTGTTTTTGCAAGATCCTCACAAAAAGCGTCAAGTTTGTTTCCCATAAGCAGATCAAACGGTCTCACAAGAATAATTCTGACCGAACGCTCGTGTATTGCCCTTACGTAACGCTCAATGGTTGCAGTTCTGGAAATATTTTTTGAAATGACTTCATCTGTAGTGAGACTGTGGAGCGGCACAAGAAGCGGATAAGCCGCAGCAAACGCGCCTGATGCCCCGACCTGCTTGAAAAATTCCACCTGAGACAGGCTGACGCTGTGTTTTTTCAGCACTTCTGCAATCGGTTTTACGTTCGGATTTCCGGCAATAATAAAACCTGCCGGAAGGATATTTTTTATCTGCGGATAATCGGCGAGCAGACCGTCAAGCGCAGCGGCGGTCTGTTCTCCGCCGGACACGGTGCACGTGCCCAGTCTGAGCAGCGTATTAATATTATTGGTTTTGCAGAATTCCAGCGATTCATAATCCGGAAGCACTGAAGACTGGAAAATCTGCTCCGTTGACGCAGGAAAGACGAACGCTGTTTTATCGCCTGTTATTTTTTCTGTTCCGGGAATTTTTACCGCAAGATAACGCTGCAATTTATCGGCATATTTGAATTCTTTCGGAAATACTATCGCGGCTTTGCCGTCCAATGTTGTAAAATCCGCGCCCATGGGATGATATTTTATAATCTCTTCGCCCGTGAACTCCTGCGCCGTAAGCGCAAGTACGGAGCCGCCGTTAAGTTTTTCCCATACCTGTTTCTGCGATATTCCGCTCTGCTGCGCAAGAGCGGTCAGATCCCTGTAATTTGCCGCAAACGCAAAATTGTTGTTCAAACGTTCGGCTCTGACCCTTGGCAGAAGGGCTGCCGACGCGCACAAAAGAGCGGTAACGACGAAAACGAAATAGATATTTTTGCGGGTAAAGGCTTTCAATTTAATTCCCCCATTGCTTATTCAGGCTGAAGCCGAGTTTGTCAAGTTCAATGCTCAAACGCTCTACAGGCAGTCCGACGACGTTAAAATAACAGCCTTTTATTTTTTCCACCAGCAGCATACCGTGTCCCTGAATGGCATACGCTCCGGCTTTGTCCAAGCTTTCGCCGGTTGCGACGTAGCTTGCGATTTCTTCTTCTGAAAGTTTTCGGAAAACGACGTCTGTTTTCTCGACAAAACCTGACAGCTGTTTTCCCGCCGAAACAAGCGAGACGGCTGTCATAACGGTGTGGCTCCTGCCCTGCAGCTTCGCAAGCATGCGGCACGCTTCTTTTTTGTCTGTTGGCTTGCCCAATACCTCTCCGTCAATAACGACAATGGTATCCGCACCTATAACCAACGCATTCGGGAAACGCTCAGAAACCTCGGCAGCCTTGCCGAAAGCAAAGCGTCCGGACATTGCTTCAGCTGTTTCGTCTGCCAGCGAAATTTCGTCAAACTCTGAGCTGACAGCCCTGAAATTCCAGCCAAGCTCTGAAAGCAGCGCACGTCTTCTCGGGCTTGCCGAGGCGAGCAGAATTTCAGTCATCAGCGCGAAAGCAGTATCCCTGCAATTCCTCCGAAAATTGTTCCGAGATTAATTTTTATGCCGAACATAAATCCGAACTGCACAAACAGAAGCTTTATTTCGGAAATATTAAATTTCACGTCTACAAAATTCTGGAAAAGCTGCGCCGTAACGCCGAACTGCTGAAAGAAGATACCTATGCCGGTACCGAGCACAAGACATACAAGAACAACAAAAAAAGATTTGAGAGAACCTTTAAACATTCTCTACACCCCCACAAAGGAAATAATGACGGTTGTAAGACCGGCGGCGATGCAGTAAATCCCGAAGATCCACCATTTCGCGCTTATTACAAGACGTTTCAATATAAACAGCGCAAGCAGACCGCTGACAAACGCTGCCAACGCACCTAAGAACCAGCCGTGAGGAAGCGCGGCGCAAAACGCTGAAAATCCGCCCAAATCCAGCGCTTCAAGCAGCGTAGCCCCGCAAATGGCAGGAATGGAAACGAGAAAAGACAGTCTGAACGCGTCCTCTTTGGAAAGTCCGAGCACGCAGCCGGCAAGGATAGTCATTCCCGAACGGGAAACACCGGGGAATACCGCAATACCCTGTGCCGCTCCGACAAAAAGACCGTCCGCGGGACGAACCCGTCCTGACCCTGCCTCTATAAAATGCGACGTTATCAGCAGCACTCCGGTTAAAAGCAGTCCCAAGCCTACAAAAAGCGAATTTTGCATAACGATTTCAACAACAGGCTTAAGCGCGATTCCGAGAATACCGGTTACAAACGTGGCAAAAATCACTGCCCAGCCTATGGGCCAGCCCTCTTTTGTTTTGGCGGTGTCGGATATAAATCCGCGCAGCCATTCAGATGCAAGATAATAAATATCAAAGCAGAAAAACAGCAGCGTCGCAAGCATTGTCGCTATATGCAGAACTATGTCATAAGCGGCGGAGGCATTGTCAATTCCGCAAAAAATCTGTGCCAGAACAAGATGTCCCGAACTGCTTACAGGCAGAAATTCCGTTAATCCCTGCAAAAAACCAAGCAAGATAATTTTCAAGTCCATTTCCGTACCTTCTTTATCAGTCGTGTCTGTGCAGATGATGAATGTCAAGAACAACCTGCGCAAGGTTATGGGCGTGGTCGCCCACACGTTCAAGATTGCTCAGCATATCTATAAATGCGACACCCGAGCCCGGCTTGCAGGTTCCTGCGTTAAGTCTTGCAATATGTTTGGCACGCAGTTCAAGTTCCATGTCGTCTATTTCGTCTTCAAGCTCAACCACGTGCTGTGCCAGCTCAATATTTTCTTCCCTCAGAGCCTGAATCGCATACTTCACAGCTGAAATTACCATTTCAAACATAGTTTTGCATTCTTTGCGGGCATGCTCGGAGAATGACAAATCGTGTTCTTTCAGGAATTCATAAAGTTCAACGAGGTTCGTGGCATGGTCGCCTATACGCTCCACGTCGCTCACTCCGCCCGTGCAGGAATTGAGCATGGCGGAAAGATCAGCAGCAAGTCCCGTCTGCCCAACCTCGGTAGCGTAAACAATAATTTCATCGGAGGTATGGTCAACGTTGTTTTCAGCCTTGTTAATCTTCTCAATCAATTTACCCGCAAGCTTATCGTCTTTGGACAGGAACAGCGTTTCGGCATTTACAAGCATTTTGGAAGCATATTCGGCAAGTCTTATCAGCTCGCTTCTGACAGCCTGAACGGCGGCGGCAGGCGAAACGCTTATCAGCGCCCTGTTAAGATATATCGGTCCGGCTTCCCTTACGCTTTCATCGTCCGGCAGAATTTTCTTTATAAGCTTTGCATACTGCGGAACAAACGGAAGGAAAAGCAGCGCCACTATAACGTTGAAAATTGTATGGGCGTTTGCCACCTGACGCGCTATGTCGCCTGAAGTATGCACTATAAGCTTGGTATAAAGCGGAAGCATCGCAAATATTACCAAAGTTCCGATAACCTTGACAAACACGTGGGACGCCGCCGCCTGTTTTGCCGCGCGGCTTGAACTGAGAGAAGCAATAACCGCGGTCGTTGTTGACCCGATGTTTTCGCCGAGACATACAACTATTGAGGTCGGAAGGTCTATAACTCCCTGCGCGGCAAAAGCCATTGTCAAGCCGACAGTTGCCGAACTGGACTGCACAAGAAGCGTGATTCCAAGCCCGAACATAAACGCAAAAAGCTTATGCGAACTGAACATTTCAGCAATGGCAGGATATTTGCTGAGCTCTCCGAGAGGACCTTTCATCATGTTAATTCCTATGAAAAGCAGGGCAAATCCTATAATGCAGGCGCCGATCTGTTTAATGCGCTTGTTTTTCGCAATGATACAAATTGCCGCGCCCAGCAGCGCACAGAAATACGCCACGTTGAGAATATTAAACGCGATAAGCTGGGCAGTAACCGTAGTACCTATATTCGCGCCCAGGTTGACGCTGATTGCCTGAGCAAGATTCATAAAACCTATATCAACAAAGCTGACAACCATAACGCTTGTCGCTCCGCTGCTTTGCAGAATTCCGGTCACAACCGTTCCGACAAGAAAGCCTTTAAGAGGAGTACTTGTCAGTTTGGCAATCAAAACACGCATTCTGTCTCCGGCTATAACCTGCAGTGAATCACCCATCAGGATAATTCCGTAAATCAGAACCCCGATACCTGCACAAACCTGCAAAATCATGTTTAACGACATAACTTTTCTGCTCCTCCCCGGCTGTTGTTTTATTTCAGTGTTGTTATAAGAGGAATAATCGTCGGGTAATTGCGCGGCGACTGTCCGCACATTTCCCGTATTCTCTTTCTGATTTCAGTCGGAAGCGTCTCCGGTTTTGCCCCCGGCGTTCGCGCAAACTGTTCAACAGTTCTGCGGACGGCGCGCTCAAGAACTTCCATACTCTCGTCATCCGATGTAATTACGCTTCCCTTTGTTTTGATCTGTACCGGTGCCTTAACGTTTCCTTTTTTGTCAATCACAACGGAAACAACAACTATTCCGTTTTCGGAAAGCTCGCGTCTTTCGCGCAGAAGGCTTCCCTCAAACTCTCCCAGCGCCTTGCCGTCAACAAGCACGGAACCGGCAGGAACTTTTCCGTCTATCAGGGCTTTTTTACCTGTCTTGAACGTCAGCACGTCGCCGTTTTCCAGTATAAAAATATTTTTCTGCTGAACGCCGAGCTCCCTCGCTAACTGCGCGTGCCGCGTAAGGTGGCGGAATTCGCCGTGGACAGGCATAAAGAACTGCGGGTTAACCAGACTTAACATTATTGTCAGTTCGTCTCTTGAAGCGTGGCCGGAGACGTGAGTTTTTTCCTCTTTGCCGTAGATTACGTCGCAGCCGAACGACATAAGCCTGTCTATCGTCTGGCTGACAAGCTTTTCGTTGCCCGGAATCGGATTGGCAGAGATAATTACAAGGTCTTTTTCACCCATTTTTATAGTCTTGTGCATTCCGCGGCTCATAAGTACAAGCCCTGAAAAAGGCTCTCCCTGACTGCCGGTAGTAAGAATTACAAGACGGTTGTCGGAAAGCAGCGCCGCCTCTTCGGGAGACACGATAATCTCATCGTTGGGAAGCTTGATGCAGCCAAGCTCAGCGGCAAGCTCAACGTTAGCAAGCATACTCCGCCCAACAAGCATAACCTTTCTGTTAAAACGCGCCGCAACGTTCAGCACCTGCTGAATTCTGTGAAGATTGCTCGCAAATGCCGCTATTATAATGCGTTTGTCCTTGTGAAGCCTGAAAAGGCGTTCAAAGGTCTGTCCCACCGTCTTTTCGGACGGGGTAACGCCGTCGCGCTCCACGTTTGTGGAGTCCGACATAAGCATAAGCACGCCTTCTTCTCCAAGCCGCGCAAATTTTGCAAAATCTGTCCTGACACCGTCAATCGGCGTCGGGTCAAGCTTGTAGTCGCCCGTGTGGACGATAGTGCCCAACGGCGTGCCTATTGCAAGAGCCAAAGCGTCAGGAATCGAGTGGCATACCGAAATAAATTCAATATCAAAACTTCCCGCTTTCACCTTTGCCCCGCGTGCAATCTCGCGGAACTTCGGCTGGTAATCGGGACACACTTCATCCAGTTTGTTCTTAATAAGACCTGCTGTGAGACGGGTGCAGTAGACAGGCACGTTCAGCAGGGGAAGCACAAGCGGCAGCGCGCCGATATGGTCTTCATGCCCGTGCGTAATGAAAATACCCTTGATGTTTTTTCTGTTTTCTATGAGATACTGAACGTCCGGAATTACAAAATCAATGCCGAGCATTGTTTCGTCGGGGAACTTAAGCCCGCAGTCAACGATAATAATATCGTTGTTCCAGCGGAATACCGTCAGGTTTTTCCCTATTTCGCCAAGTCCTCCGAGCGGAATTATTTTCAGTTCTCCCTGCGCAGTTTTCGCGGCTCCGCCGCCCCTGCGCCGTGTCGTAAAATTCATCATAAATACAATTCCCTCCAAGTTACTATTCTACAACTCAGGCGAAGATTTTTCCATGCTTTTGTCAAAATAATTATGATAAATATTTTTTCGCGGACTGATTGACAATACGTTAAATTGTGCTAAAATTCTTATCTGTTGTTGGGGTATGGTGCAACGGCAGCACGCCTGACTCTGGATCAGGTAATCTAGGTTCGAATCCTGGTACCCCAGCCATTATTATATTCAGCGGTCCCTTCGTCTAGCGGCCCAGGATGTCGGGTTCTCAGCCCGTTGACATGAGTTCGAATCTCATAGGGACTGCCAAAGAAAATTAAACTCCCCTCTGTTGAGGGGAGATTTTCTATTCTGTTTTTTGAAAAACAAGCTTTTCTCCGTTGGAAGATACCGACAGTTTATCACCCTTGACAAGCTCTTTTGCAAGAAGCATTTCTGCCAGTTTGTCCTCAAGCATGGTCTGTACAGCCCTGCGCAGCGGACGCGCTCCGTATTTCGGGTCGTAAGCTTTTTCAAGCATAAATTCCTTTGCCGTTTCGTCAACGGAGATTTCTATTCCGCCGGAACGCGCCGCTTCGGCAACGCGTTTCAGCAGAACGTCCATGATACCGAACAGGCTGTCTTTCTCAAGAGCTTTGAACACAACTGTTTCGTCAATTCTGTTTAAGAATTCAGGACGGAAAAATTCAGCAGCTTTCGCAAGCATTGCGGATTTCAGCTTTTCGTGGTCATTCTTTTCCGGAATTTTTGCGGAAACTCCGAAACCAAGCGCGGCGGGCTTTACTTCCTCAGGCACGCCGAGATTGCTCGTCAGAATAATTATCGCGTTTCTGAAATCGGCAAGGTGTCCCTGCCCGTCGGTAAGCCTTCCGTCGTCAAGCAGCTGGAGAAGCATATTATAAACGTCGGGGTGCGCTTTCTCCACCTCGTCGAACAGCACAACGGAGTACGGCCTCCTGCGTATTGCTTCCGTCAGTTTTCCGCCTTCTTCGTAGCCTGCATAGCCCGGCGGAGGACCTATAAGCTTTGCAGCCTCGTGCCGTTCCATATATTCGCTCATGTCAAGCCGTATCATTGCTTCGTCGCTGCCGAAAAGGAAATTGGCAAGCGAACGCGCTATCTGTGTTTTGCCGACGCCCGTTGGTCCGAGGAAAAGGAAACTGCCGAGCGGACGTTTTGAGTCCCTCAGCCCCGTTCTCGCGCGGCGAACGGCACTTGAAACCGCGTGCAGCGCTTCTTCCTGCCCTATAACGGTTTTTGAAAGCTCTTCCTCCATGCGGAGCAGTCTGCCGCTCTCTTCCTCAGTGAGCTGCGAAACAGGCACCTTGGACCATGCGGAAACGGCTTCGGCTATATCCGCGAAAGAAACAAGTGCCTCCGTCTTTCTTTCGTCCGCAAGCTGTCTGATTTTTACGCTTGCAGATGCCTCGTCCACCAAATCAATAGCCTTGTCCGGAAGAAATCTGTCCGTAATGTAGCGTTTTGAAAGAGAAACAGCGGCTTTCAGAGCCTCGTCGCTGATTTTTACACGGTGATGTTTTTCATAGCTTTCGCGGACGCCTTTAAGAATTTCAAACGTGTCATCTTCGGAAGGCTCGTCAACGTGAACAGGCTGGAAACGGCGCTCAAGTGCGCTGTCCTTTTCAATATACTTTCTGTACTCGGAAATAGTAGTCGCGCCGATGAGCTGTATATCCCCGCGGGCAAGCGCCGGCTTCAGAATATTAGCCGCGTCCACAGCCCCCTCGGTGCCTCCGGCGCCGACTATCGTGTGGATTTCGTCAATGAAAAGAATAATATTTCCGGCTTCGGACACTTCCTTCATCAGCTTCGTGATTTTCTCCTCAAACTCGCCGCGGTATTTGGTTCCGGCAACAAGAGAGGCAACGTTAAGCTGCATGAGCCTTTTGCCCTGCATAATTTCTGGCACCCTGTTCTGCGACATAAGAGCGGCAAGTCCCTCAACAACGGCGGTTTTGCCTACGCCGGGCTCTCCGACAAGGACAGGATTGTTCTTGGTTTTTCGTGACAAAATCTGAATTACCCGCTGAATTTCCCTGCTTCGCCCTATTACGGGGTCCAGCTTTCCGGCAGACGCCTCAGCCGTTAAATCCGCTGCGGTTTCGTCAAGCGTCGGAGTTTCGGCTTTTGCCGTACTGAAAGGCACGGTTTCCTGCGTTCCTCTGTCTCCGTCAGACGGTTCGGCAGAAGACGAGGCTGCCAAAACCGCTTTCATTTTAACAGCGGTAACGCCGTGAGCCGCAAGTATTCCGGGACGTCCCTCTGCCTCCTCGTCCAAAAGTCCGAGCAGAATATGTTCAGTCCCGATATAGCCGCTGTTAAGCTCCCTTGCTTCCTTCATTGCAAACTCAAAAACAGCCTTCGTTTCCTGAGAGGCAGGCAAATCGGCAGACGTCTCCGTCTTTTCACCGCTGCCGAGAAGCTCCGCAACGCTTCTGCGTACTGCTTCCGGATTGGCTTCGCAGCTGCCGAGAAGCTCTGCGAATCTCGCTCCGTCCTCTTCAAAAAGCGCGGCAAGCAGATGTTCGGTATTTAAGAAAGAACTGCCGTGCTGCCGCGCGATATAGTTTGCCGTGCTGAATATTTTTTTGCTTTTTTCGGTAAAATCAAGCGCCATAAAAATCACACAGCCTTCCGTCTATTGCAATGTAAGCCCTGTCAGCAATTTTTTGAGCAGCTCGGCGCGCATGACATCTCTCTTGTACGGCGAAACATCAAAAAGCGTCCTGCTGTTCTCGTCCTGATTTCTCAGCGCAACCTCAATAAGCAGGCGCTCGCGTGCGGAAATCAGCTCACGGTTCTGCAAATTGACAAGCAGCCTGCGGGCTTCCTGATCTGTAACCGATATTCCGACAAGATTGGCAAGATGCGAAATTTTTTCCTCAACATCGTTGAAGGTAAGATGCATAATCTTTATATAACCGTGTCCGCCCCGCTGGCTCTCGACAAGAAAACCGTTCTCAGGCGCAAAACGGCTGCGGAGAACGTAATTTATCTGGCTCGGCACGCAGCCGAACTTCGCCGCGACGTCCTTCCGCCTCAGCAGAATACTGCCCTCGGCAGCGTCCTGCAAAAGCTGTCCGAAATATTCTTCTATCGCCTTGGTAATGCTGTCGCTTTCAAACGCCACTGCCATCACTCCGTTTCATAAACTTGTATAAGTTTATCATATTTGGTCAATATAAATCAACAGGCACTTCCGAGAACAAAAAAACGGCTCGGGAGAAACATTTTCCCAAACCGTTTTATCGTTGTTTTTTTCAAGTCTGCGGTCAAATCTTATTTGAAAATAAATCCGTTAATTCCGGCGGCTTTAAGCTGAGCAAGTACCGCCTGCGGATTGTCGCCGCCGTCAACAAAAGTTCTGTAATAAGTTCTGTCCTTCACAACGCCCTCTCCGACAAAAGCGTTGTAGCCTTTGGCATTGAGATTGTCCGCAAGCCGCTGCGAATCGCTTCTTCTTGCGGAAGAAAGCACCTGAATATTCTTGCCGGATACAGGCTTCTGCACAGCGACTGTTTTCGTTTCAGGTTTCGGCTGTACCGTTTTCGCAGGCTGTTTCTGTTCGGACACGGGAGCAGGCTTTGCCCTGTTGTTCTCAAGTTTTTCAACTCTTTCAAGCAGTTTGCGTATAACCTTGTCCTGTGCAACGAGTTTTTCGTTCTGCTCTTTGTTTTCCGCTATAATGTCGGCATTTTCCGCAGAGAGGCTGACGATCTGTGTTTTCAGCACTTTGTTTTCTTCGTTGACGAACTTTACCTGTTTCTGCAGTTCAGCTCTCGTCTTTGCCGTTTCGCCCTTGCCGAATTTAATGCTGAAACCTGCGTTGTAGGCGTTCTGACTGTCGTTTCCGTTGCTTATTGACGTTGACGCGCTGAACATCATATTCGGGTTAGGTTTGTAGGCAATTCCTATCGCTTCTGCGTTCGCGCCTCTGTAGCCGCCGTACGCCACCGCTCCGACGACCTTGTCATCGCCTTCGCCCGACGGTTCAACGTAGTGCAGTCCGGCGAGTGCCGCGGATATTGCGCCGACTTCTTTCACTTCGTTTGAAACGGAGCCGAGCTGATTCTGTACGTTCGCAAACGCTCTGTCAACCTGTCCGACTGTTACTGCGTCTGTCGCGTATTTTCCGTCCGCCATGCCGCTTATCGTACGTCCGCCTACAGCTACGGTATTGCTTTCCGTTACCTCCAGCGTTTTTCCGTCCACAGAACCGAACGCAATCGTGTTTTTAACGCCTTCCCCGATTTTTACGCTGCTGCCGAGAACAAAGTTGTTATCGCCCTCTATCGTGTTGTTGTTTCCTATCGCGTAGCTTCCGTTTCCGGATATTACGTTCGGGTCGCCGAACGCGCCGGAGTTATTGCCTGTGACAACGTGTCCCGTGCCTATCGCTATTGAGTTTGCGCCCGACGCTTTTGCGCCGTAGCCTATTGCTACCGATTTTTCTCCGGCTGCTTTAGCGTTTTTGCCAAGCGCAGAGGCACCGGCTCCCGTTGCTGTCGCGTTCACGTCTTCAACATCAAACGCCGAAGCCGCGGACGGCTGTTCCTGACTGTTTATCGCAAGGTCAAGCGCTTCAAGGTTTTCTGCCACTGTCTTTGCTCTTTTCACGTAGAAACCGTCTTTGGCAGTGGTCTGCGCTTTTATTGTGTCAAACCGGTCGTCAACGTATGCCCTGTCTGCTTTTCCGGCGGAGGCTGTTTCAAGCGCGGCTATGTCGCTTTTTGCCTGCGTCATGTCTGTCGTCAGATTATTTATTTTTTCTGTGTGCTCCTGCGCCGTGTTTTCAAGCACCGTTATTTTTCTTTCCGAGGCAGCTGTTTTTTCCGCCAGTTCCGCAACCTGAGTTGCGTCTGCTTTTTTACCGAGAGCATTGTCAATTTCCTGTTTTGTGTAGGCATCCGTTATTCCGTAGCCTGCAAGTGTTGCCGCTTTCTGCGCAAATTTCGCGTCTGCCGCCTCCGTTGTATAGGCATCGGTTATTCCGTAGCCTGCAAGCGTTGTCGCTTTCTGCGCGAATTTGTCGTTTGCTTCGGCTTTCGTGTAGGCGTTTGTAATGCCGTAGCCTGCAAGTGTTGTCGCTTTCTGCGCAAATTTTGCGTCTGCCGCCGCCGTCGTATATGCGTCCGTTATTCCGTAGCCCGCAAGTGTTGTCGCTTTCTGCGCAAATTTCGCGTCCGCCGCCGCCGTTGTATATGCGTCGGTTATTCCGTAGCCTGCAAGTGTTGCCGCTTTCTGCGCGAATTTCGCGTCTGCCGCCGCCGTCGTATAGGCATCCGTTATTCCGTAGCCTGCAAGTGTTGTTGCTTTCTGCGCAAATTTGTCGTTTGCTTCGGCTTTCGTGTAGGCATTTGTTATTCCGTAGCCTGCAAGCGTTGTCGCTTTGTCTGCTTTTGTCGTCTGCAGGGAAGTTATACTGTTGCTGTTTGCAAGTATGGCATTTTCGTTGAGTTTTACCTGAGCGTCAAGGCTGCTTATCGCGGATATTGTCGAAACGCCCGACACATAGTAGCTGCCTGATGTTGTAATTGTGTCGCCTGCAATTCTCGCCAGCTGTTCAGAATACAGCTGGCCCGCGTTTGCCGCGTCCTTTGAGCCTGCCGCGATTTCTCCGTCCGCCACGTTCGTTATTTTAAGTTCGTTGGCGTTGATACCTGCCGACGTTATGTAATACTTCTTCCCCACCATAAGCGAGTCCTGCGACAAGCCTGAATATATTTCCGAGCTTATAACGTC
>JAGHTZ010000062.1 GCA_018065065.1 Candidatus Equadaptatus faecalis
GCTGCGCCTTGTACATCTCTTACGCATTACGTGGTGCGGCTCCAAACGGAGGTAAGCCCGTTGCTTTTCAGCTAAAGCTCTGCAACACTTCGGTAACGGCACGCGAAGCGGTCGGGTTGCAGGGCTGAGACACGAGGCCTATGCTTTCGGGAAGGAGGCAGGGAAAGCAAGAGCCCTGCGGCTTCGGACAGAAAACGAACGGACGGCGCAAGCAGTATCTGCGCCCAGCCCAGTAGGAAGTAATCCGGAGTTTTATGAACGCAGAACAAAAAATCTTTGTCTTGCTGCATGGAGCGCAGCGGAAGTGCAGCATCCAGCGTCGTTACGCAAGTGAAACGGGCGTTAAGGTTTTAATTTGTTCTTCGTTCGTCGTTCTTAGTTCGTTGTTTGTTTAAGTACAGCTTTAAGCGGTAAGCTGGAAGCATTTAGAACCTTTAACTGCGCACTTAGCACTTAGCTTTTTGCTTGCAGCTTTTAGCTTGTAGCTTTTAGCTATGTTTGTTGTACCCAAAAGCAATTTTGGGGAAATTAAAAACGGCTTGGGAATTTCCAAGCCGTTTTTGTTGCAAATACTGAAATAGAGCCGTACCCATACCGGGCACAGGCTGTATTCTGCGCTAAAGCCTGACGGCTTTCCGCAGAAAGACAAGATTAGATAGAATTGTTTCTTGGGTAATTGGTTTTTTATCGTAATTGTCTCTTTTTGTAATTGTATTTTATCGTAATTGCTTCTCTTTGTAATTGGTTCTTTGGGTAATTGTATTTTATCGTAATTGCTTCTTGGTTTTCCCGCGCCGTTTTGTTTGTAAATACAAAACGAAGCCGCATATTACAGAAAAATACGGCAGCGAAAGAATAAACCGTGTAAATTTATTCCGCATGCGCTATAATTAAACTGCAAAATTTAACATCGCAGGAGATTATCAGCTTCATGCACAATTTCAGGCTCGTTACAACAATCCGCGTGCGCTATGCAGAGACAGACCAGATGGGCGTTGCCAACAACGCAAATTATCTTACCTGGTTTGAGGTATGCCGCACGGAGCTGTGCCGAAACTGCGGAATGCCGCCTGCCGTATGGGAGAAGGAGGGTTTTTTCCTTCCCGTAGCAGAGTGCGGATGCAGATACCGGCACCCTGCGGTGTATGACGATCTTGTACAGCTCTGGTGTATGCCCGAGAAAGTTATGCCGTGCAGCGTAACGTTCCGTTACAGGGCTGTACGCGAAAGCGACGGCTGTCTGCTTGCCGAGGGCTGGACGAAGCACGCCGTTACAGACGCGCAGGGAAAGCTTGTCCGCAAGGACAACGCTTTCTACCGCTGGATGCTTGATGAGGAAAAGAAGTTTCAGTCCGAGGAATAGGGCTTATACTCTGATTGAACTGCTTATTGCCGTTTCCGTTCTGCTTCTGATTGCCTCTTACGCAGTCTGTACGGCGGCGGACAACAGGAATGCGGATTTCATTGTGCGGCGCGAGGCAGAGGAGATGTATTCATGGCTGACGGAGAGAACAGCGTTCGCGGACGCTTCCGTTTCCTCTTTCACTCTTGCATTTGTCACTTTGCAGAACGGGGAAAACAGTCTCAAACTGATTTGGGACAGCGGACCTTATTACGCGCGCAGGGAGGAGTTCAAACCTGAAGGCTGCACGTTTTCCTTTTCTGGCGCGACAGAGTGTATTTACAGCGGGGAGTGGCATACCTTAACGCCTGCCGCCTCTTTCACGTTCCGTTGCGCCAAAGGCGGGAAAACGGCGGCAAGAACTGTTTCTGTTTCGGGGCAGGGTTACGTCAGCGTTAAATAAACAGCACACAATTTAACAAACTATATACAAGGGAGAACAGTTATGAAAAAAATTATCGTTTTAACACTGCTTTCGGCGCTGGTATTTTCGGCGGCGGCTTTTGCCGCGGACACAAAGGAATTTTCAGACAAGTTCGGCGCAAAAGAACTTGCGGAAATAGCCCGCGCGGTTATGCAGAAAGCAAAATCGGGTTCGCAGTCAGACAGTTCAAACAACGGCATTACGTTCGGCGGCAAGGGCGTTGACATTAACAAGATTATCGGCGCAGTGAACGTTCTGGCACAGAACAACGGAAATATCGGCAGCCTTCTCGGCGAAGGCGCGGCAGGTCAGGGGCTTTCGGCATCCGCAGTCTCCGCAGTCAACGGTCTTACAATGAAGCTTTACGCAGAACTTGCAGAGAACGACAGCAACCTTTTCTTCTCGCCGTACAGCATTTCAACGGCTCTTGCAATGGTCTATGCGGGCGCGCGCGGCGAAACGGCAAAGGAAATGGAGACGGCACTCGGTTTCTCACCGGCGCTTCACGGCTCAATGGCGTCGCTTATCGGCAGTCTTAATTCCGTTTCGCCGGAAATCGCACAGCTTCACACGGCAAACGCGATCTGGCCGGCAGCGGACAAAACAATCCTCAGCGATTACAGAAACCGCGTTGCGACAAACTATTTTTCGGAAATAACGACGCTGGATTATTCAAAGACGGAGAACGCAAGAAATATTATCAACAAATGGGTTGAGGAAAAGACAAACGGCAAGATCAAAGATATAGTTTCAAGGGGCGCGATTTCGGCAAAAACTCCGCTTGCCCTGACAAACGCCGTCTATTTCAAATCGGACTGGCAGTCAAAATTTGAAACCGCCGCAACAAAGCAGGCTGATTTCCACACAGCAGGCGGCAGAACGGTCAAGACAAATTTCATGAATCAGACCGGCTTCTTTGATTATTGCAAGGCTGACGGACTGGAACTGCTTGAACTGCCTTACAAGGCGGAACGTCTTTCCATGTACATAATTCTTCCTGAAAACGGAAAATTCAGCGAAATTGAAAAAAAACTTACGGCACAGCAGCTTGACAGCCTCGTTGCACAGGCGGCAGGAACAAATATCCGTGTCAGCCTTCCGAAATTCAGGCTTGAGGAAAATTATGACCTTAACGAGACGCTGAAAAAACTCGGCATGATATCTGCTTTCAGCGACAAAGCCAATTTCAGCGGAATGAACGGACTTCTTGACATTTCAATCGGCGTTGTGCTGCACAAAACGTTCCTTGACGTTTACGAAGCCGGAACAGAGGCAGCAGCAGCCACCTATGTCGGTATGAAATCAATGGCTGTGCGCGACGAGCCGAAGCAGTTCAAGGCTGACAGACCGTTTATGTTTGTAATCAGGGACAATACGACGGGGGCAAACATCTTCGCCGGACGGTATATGAAACCGTAAACTTTAAGAGCGCACTTCGCACTTCGCACTTCGCACTTCGCAAAAACAATTATTAACTGACACAAAACAACGGCTTGAGAGATTTGATTCTCCAAGCCGTTGTTTTATCGCTGTTTCTTAATTGCATCTGTCCCTTAGTATTTTGCTTATAGCCTGCAGCATGCAGCCTGCGGCTTATTCTTTAATATTCTATCCCTTCCCTTGCCGGAGTTCCTTCGTCAAACGGGTGCTTGTGTTTCACAATTTCCGATACGTAGTCGGCAAGTTCGAACATTGCTTCCGACGGGTGTGTTCCCGTAACGACTATTTCAAATTTTTTGGAGTTTTCGCGCAGGAAGGCAAGCAGTTCCGCCTCGTCTATCATGCCGGTATTGACCGCCCGCAGAGCTTCGTCAAACACGAGCATGTCAAAGCCGTCTTCCGTACATTCCTTTTCTGCCTCCGCAAGAAGCCTGACGTAATCTGCACGCCGCTCTTTTTTCTCTTCGTCCGTCATACAGTAGGTAAATTTTTCTTTTCCCTTCCTGTGAAGTATTTTGACACCGGGAATCAGCGACAGCGTTTTTATTTCGTTTCCGGAATCGTCCTTGAGAAACTGTACAAGCAGCACTTTCATTCCGTAGCCGAGCGCACGGACAATAAGTCCCATTGCCGCCGTCGTTTTGCCTTTTCCGTTTCCGCAGTACACGTGAAGCAATTATTTTCCTCCTCAATCAGCCAAAGAGCGGCCTTCTTTTGAATATCCCGCAACTTGTTTTGCGACTTCTTCGCGCGGACGTATCACCATGTTCCCGCCTGCGCAGCCTCCTTCGCAGCACATTACTTCCACAAGGCTGCAGCCGTCGGCTTCTCCCGTAATCGCAAACCGCCGCAATTTCGCAAGATTTTCTTTGTCCATGCCGTTTATTCTGCATATTTTAACGGGTATGTCTTCCGGCATGGCATTCTGAACGGCCTCTGACACTCCGCCGGTATTCGCAAAATTACGTCCTTCGCGGCTGCTTGAAAGTTCAAATTCTGTTTCCTCACATTCCGCCGGATTAATTTCCAGCGCGTCAAACAACGCTTCGAGTTCGCAGAAGTTTATGACAAAATCGACAAATTCATCGTAATAGTCCTCAGCCATTTTGGCAGCGCACGGACTCAGAAAAACCACAACCGCGTCTTTGATGTGCTGTTTGACGTATTCCGCAGTGTAGTGCATCGGGGTTTCAACAGATGATACGTAGGGGGCAATTTCAGGCAGCTGTTTTGCAACAAGCTGTCTGTAACCGGCGCAGCAGGAGGTCGTCATAAATTTGTCGCCGCGCGCCATGCGTTCGCGGAATTCGTTTGCCTCAAGCCTTGCAGTAACGTCTGCTCCCCACGCAACTTCAAAAGCGTCGTAAAATCCTGCCTTGATAAGCGCGGTTTTAAGCTGCTTTACGTTCGTTTCCGCAAACTGCCCCGCGGCAGACGGCGCAAGCAGGGCTACAACTTTTCTGCCGTCTTTTATCGCTTTCAGTACACCGAGCATGCGGCTTATAAGGCATACCGCGCTGAATGGGCAGGCGGGGATACAGCGTCCGCAGGATATGCATTTATCGGGGTCTATTGAAGCCCTGCCTGTTTCGTCCTTGTGTATCGCACCTAACGGACAGGCTTTCTCGCAGGGCGCGCTCAGCTTGACAATAGCGTTGTACGGGCATGCTGCAACGCAGCGCTGGCATTTTTTGCATTTTGTCTGGTCTATGACAGATTTTCTTTCCGCGTCAAAGCTTATCGCGCCGAATTTGCAGCTCTTAAAACACGCTTCGGCAGGACAGCCGTGGCACAGGTTTGTAACAAAAACTTCGTTGCCGTGACACCCGTCGCACGCAGTCTGCAAAATTGTCAGAGCGTTTTCAAATTCGTTCTCTGACGCGTATGCCTCACTCGCGTACCGGTCAAGCGGTATCGTTTCATCGTCCCACTCAATCGGCAGTCCCATTGCGGCAAGCAGCCTTTTTCTGGCTACCGCCCTGTCTTTGTACACACAGCATCGGGTTACTTCCACACTGTTCTGCGGTCTTATTCTGAACGGTATAAGACGCACGTTTTCGCAGAAATCATCGGAGAAAAAAGCTTTGATAAGCATGGACCATATTTCTTTTTTTGGAACCAGCTGACGCATTTCAAATTCCTCCCTGTCTATTCGCCGTCGGGAAAATCCTCCGGCATAATTGAAACTGCTTCAATATTTTTCAATGCAGACGTAATTTTTCTGTTCCTGACAGAAAGTGTTTCCAAAGCAGATGAGGCCTTGTCTATAAAGCCGGCAGCTTTGTCCACGACTTCGCCGTATTTTTCAAATTCCGTTTTCGCCTTGCCGAGCAGAATTTCAATTTCACCCGCTTTTTTCTGTATTTGCAGTGTCTGAAAACCAAGTCTCAGGCTGTTAAGCAGCGCGGCAAAGGTTGTGGGACCGGCAGGAATAATTTTTTTATCCAGCAGCTCGTCGCACAGTCCGTTTATACTCATAATTTCAACAAACAACCCTTCAATCGGCACAAAAAGTACGCCGAAATCTGTTGTGTAGGGTATCTCAATATATTTGCTCTTAATGTCGTTTGCTTCCTTAAGCACCGTCTGGCGGAGCGTTTTCCGCTCGTTTTCAACGGAAGCAGAATCGTTTTGCTGAGCGGCTTCTATAATACGGCTGTAAGCTTCAACGGGGCATTTTGAGTCAACAGGCAGAAGTACGGGCGTATCATCAAAACCGGGCATTTTAATCGCAAATTCCACGGGTTCGGAAGATCTCGGACGTGTTGCAACGTTTTCAACGTACTGGTCACGCGTAAGCAGCTGTTCGATAATCGCGCGAAGCTGTGTCTCTCCCCACACGCCGCGCGTTTTAACTCCTGCGAAGAGCTTGCGCAGATCTTTGACATCGCCTGTAAGTCCGCTGATTTCGCCGACAGTTTTGTTGACATCTTCAAGCCTTTTTGTAACTGCGCTGAAGCTGTCCGCAAAGTTTTTCTGCAAGCGTTCGCCTACCGTTCTGTTGACCTCGGAGAGCTTCTCGTCGTTTGTTTTCTGCAGGGCGCCGAGCTTGTCATCAAGGTTTCTGCCCAGTCTGTCTATATTTTTGCTTTGCTCCTCGCGGAAGCGGTCAAGATTTTCACTCTGCTCACGTCTGAACAGCGCAATGTCTTCTTTTATGTTTTCTTTCGGTTCCTGCCTCCTGAACATAAGACAGGCAAGCAGTATCAGTATTGCGAGCAGTATTGCAAACTGCATAATTTCAGTTACGGGCATGACGTTTTCCTCCGCAATATTTTTTTCTTCGCTGATATTATAATCCAGATAAAAAAAAAATCCACCAAACGGCGGATTTTTTATTTGTTTTGTTTTAGATTTGCGTTCCGTTTCTTATTTGGCAAGCTTTTTCACAACACCCGCAAGCGCTATGAGGGCAAGGGCGTTGGGTATGACCATTATGTTGTTGAACATGTCGGTAAGCTCCCATACGAGGTCGTTGGAGAGGCAGGAACCGAGCATAATGAAGCAGAGCGAAATGATTGAATATACAGGCACCGCTTTCTTTCCGAAAAGATATTCAACGTTGAGTTTGCCGAAGAAGTTCCAGCTGAGTATCGTTGAGAACGCAAAGAAAAGAAGACAGAGCGCGACGAAGAAGCTTCCGAAGCCGCTGCCGAGCATCGTGCTGAACGCAAGCTGCGCCATGTTTGTCTTGTTAATGCCTTCGGCGGCGCCTGCCGCCAATGGGCCATTGCCTGCGTAGAGCGTTGAGATGACGACAAAGGCGGTCATGTTAAGAACTACGAAGGTGTCGATAAATACGCCTATCATAGCCACAACTCCCTGGTCGTGCGGTGCGTTGACTTTAGCCATTGCGTGTGCGTGCGGCGTTGAGCCCATACCTGCTTCGTTTGAGAAAAGTCCGCGTTTCGCGCCCTGTGAAATTGCCGTTTTAAGCGCAATGCCAACGCTTCCGCCTATGATTGCATCCGGATGGAAGGCATATTTAAAAATAAGTCCGAAAACTTCGGGAATGTACTGGAAACGGCTTAATATCAGCAGCAGTCCGCCGAAAATGTAAAGCACCGCCATAAACGGGACAAGCTTTTCCGTAACCGCGGCTATTCTTTGCACTCCGCCGAGGAAGATAAATGCGGAAATAAGGGTGATGACAGCGCCGATCAGCCAGCTCGGAAGCCCGAGAGCAGTCGAGCATACAGCACCGATTGAGTTTGACTGAACCATGCAGCCCATGAAGCCGAGGGCAAGGATAATTGCGATTGCGAAGAAAACCGCGAGAAATTTTCCGAACGCGCCTTTGTAGGCTTTATGAATGTAGTAGACAGGGCCTCCCGAAACGCTGCCGTCTTCATGAACAATACGCGTATCCTGCGCGAGCACGGCTTCTGCGTAAATTGTTGCCATGCCGAAGAAGGCAATTATCCACATCCAGAATATTGCGCCGGGGCCTCCGACCAAAATAGCGCCGCTTGCGCCTATGATGTTGCCCGTTCCGACCTGTGCGGCAACCGCTGTTGCCAATGCCTGGAAAGAGGTAATTCCGCCGTGCTGCGTGCCTCCGAAGAAGGAAATGTTTCCGAAGACGCTCTTCATTCCTTCACCGAAGCAGCGTATCTGCACGAAACGCGTTTTAATGCTGAAAAGCAGTCCCATACCCACAAGAAGCACTATGAGAATGTAGTCCGAGAGATACGTGTTGATGTTCTGAACGATTGGAAGCAAAAATTCCTGAATTGCCTGCATGATGCAGCCCCCTTAATAAAAAAATCAGCTTCCGCCTTTGCGGAAGCTCTGAAAAATAAGGTTGCAGTCGGTTTTCTTATGGCTGCTCTGTCCTTTTGCCTGAGAGATTCGGCTTGCGCCTTGCACCTTCGGCACCCGCAATGCTGCGGGATTCTCCAGAGTTCCTCCGTCTCCAGTCTCTGCCGATTCTGAAGACATCTGCGGTATGCAAAGATAATAGCATATATATTTTCTGCTGGCAAGTGTATAAAAAACGGCGGCAGATTTCTCCGCCGCCGCAAAAACTGTTTAAATAAAACTATTCCAGCCAGCGGCCTCTGTTTGCCGTGTAAAGTTCCTGAAGCTTCTGCGCGGCAGGGCTCGGTTTTCCGTTTCCAATTATCGTATCGCCTACGCGCACGACTGAAACAATTTCTTTTATCGAACCTGTAATAAAGGCTTCGTCGGCTTCCGCAAGCTCGCTTTCACGCGGGCAGCGTTCTTCTACTTCAAATCCGTTTTCGCGCGCGAGCGTGAGAACTATGCCGCGGGTAACGCCTTTGAGAACTTTGCCGACCGGCGCCGTTATGATTTTGTTTCCCTTTACGAGGTAAAAATTGCTTGTCATGCCTTCGGTAAATTCTCCCTCCGGCGTCAGATAGACCGATTCAAAGAAGCTGCCGTCTCCCGTATTCAGAGGAATAAGCCCGAAAAGATAGTTTATGCTTTTCACGAGCGGGGTGGGGCGGTACATTCTGTTCGGCAGAAGCGCTATGCCGTTGTCAATTTCATCCTGCGTTTTGGCAGACGCCACAGGGGCAAATATTACAAAAAATCTCGGCTTCGGGAAATGTCCCTTGGGGCTGTTTACGTCTCCGCCCGTCATGTACGGCTTTACCATGCCTTCCTTCGGGCAGTCGTCTCTTGCAAGACCTTCACGGATTATGGCTTCTATTTTCTTAACGTCAAACTCCGACGCGTCTATTCCGGCTGTTTTAACGCTGTTCGCAAAACGCTCAAGGTGCGGCGTAAGCCCGAACGGGCGTCCCCCGTATATTCTTACGGATTCAAATGCGCCGACGCCGCGCTGAATAAGCATATCCGTAACAGGTATGCGGCATTCTTCAACAGGCATAAATTTACCTTCAAAATAGCAAAGTTCGCTCATGGCAAAGCCCCCTCTTTCAAACTTAAATAAAGTTAGCACCGAAAGGGAAAAAATGCAATATAATATTGTCCGGACAATATGAAAAGAGGGGTCGTCATGGGCAGAAAAAAGATACTCGGAGTATTGGGAGGCATGGGACCTGCCGCAAGCGCTGAATTTATGAGAATTTTGGCACGGCGTTTTCCGGCAAAATGCGATCAGGATCACCCTGTCGTCTATCTTCTTTCCGACGCACCGATACCGGACAGAAACGACTATCTGACAGGCAAAGGAGAAAATCCGCAGGCTCTTATACAGGCAGACCTTGACAAGTTAGTCGGCTGGGGCGCGGAGCTGCTCGCAGTCACCTGCAACACGGCGCACTGTCTTATAAACAATTTCAGGAACGAACTGAAAGCGCCGCTGATACACATTGTCGAAGCAACCGTGAAATCCGCAAAGCAGGCTGCGCCGCAGGGGGCATGGATGGTTGCCACTCTCGGCACAATACGCTGCGGGCTGTATCAGGACGAGGCTGAAAGACAGAATTTCCGTCTGCTTGTTCCGCCCGAGGATATAAAACAGAAAATTCAGAATATCGTCCATTTCGTCAAGGCAGGCGATATGAAAACAGCCGGTGAAAAAATGGCGGAAGCCGTGCAGGAGTTGTGGAAAATTGAAAAGCTGCCTGTCGTTACGGCTTGCACGGAGCTTCCGCTTGCCTACGACGCTTCGGATCTGCCGGCGGAAATGAACGTTTCAAGTCTTGACGCGCTTGCTGACGCATGTATTAAGGCCATTACCGAGAACTGACAGATTGGCGTGATTAAGATGATTAAAGACACACCCAATAATTGTAACGAAAAAATACGGCTTCCTTTTATAGACGTTGCCAAAGCGCTGGCAATTATCTTTATGATTCATGTACACGTATTTGAAGAATACGGACAAATGATCTTCGACAATGCCGCTGTTGTTGAAAAAGCACACCCTTGGTTCTATAAATTTATTTTTAATATTACCGGCGGAGTTTTTACCGCGCCTCTTTGTATGTTCTGTATGGGTATCGGAATGACTTTCAGCCGAAAAAACACACCTCTTGACTTTTTTGCGCGCGGTGTTAACCTGACAAAAAAAGCATGGCTGTTAAACATCTTCAGAGATGCTGTACCTTACACTATCTTTTGTCCGATAACCCTAAAGACTCCGGGCAGGCTGCTCTTTTACCTGTTCAACCTTGATATTCTTCATTTTGCCGGACTTGCTTTTTTTGTGATGAGTATTTTTAACATTCTGAAATTTTCGGACAAGGCTGTTTTTATTGTTTCCGTTCTGTTTTCAATTATTGCCTCTCTGCTGCAAACTCTTCATTTTGACAGTTACGCGCTGAGTGTAATTGCAGGTCATTTTACGGGCACGGATCATGAAAATTTTCTCGCTGCCTTCCCTCTTTTCAGCTGGCTGATTTTTGCCGCCGGAGGCAGATTGTTTGGCAGCTGGCTGAAAAAAGGCGGTGACAGCGCAAAATTCTTCAGATATACTCTGCCTGTTTCGGCAATAATATTTTTCTCGTGGATTTCTTACACATGGACGCACAATACCGGCTTCTTCCGCGGCGACGAACTGTCTTATTACCACATGAATCTGCTGTGTGCCCTGTTTTCGTTTGCAGGCATATTTTTCATACTGGGCATAAGCCAGTCACTTGCGGTCATTCTGCCCGAAAAGCTTTTGTCTCTGTGTGAATTTATGGGAAAAAATCTCAACGAGATATATATTTTGCAGTGGCTGATAATCGGCTGGCTGCTTGCGTTGATTGTTCCGGCGTTTTTAGGAAAAACAGACAACGTTTTCCTTTTGTCTTTACTGGCGGTTTTAATAATTCTGCTTTCATGCCTGCTGGCTGAACCGTACAAAAAACTTTTCGACAAAAAACGATGATACAAACACAGCGGCTTGGATTTCTCCAAACCGCTGTGTTTTACTTACCGTTTATTGCTTCCAGCTTATAGCTTATAGCTTCAATTACTCGTCTTTGTTTTCTTCGCCCTTGTCTTTGTTGGGAGCATTGTCTGCCGTAAAGTCTGCGCGGCTGCCGAGAATTTTGCGGTCGGGAGCTGCATTCTGGTCAGGACGGTTTGCCATGATTTCAGCAACCGCTTCGGCGCTGCCTTCAGCTCCGAATGCGTCAATAAAGCGCTCTGCCCAGTAGACCATTTCATCGTTGATACGGTCAAGAATTTCTTTCGGTTCGGCAAGAATTTTGTCGCACATAAGAAGGTTGAGCTTGCGGTAGTCGTTTGATTTTCTGCTCATGACCTTTTCGTCCGCCGCTGCGACGAGTTCGTCCCAAAGCTTCTGTGACATACCGCGGTTCGGATCCTTTACGTAGCTTCCGCTGTCAACTATTGCGTTGCCCGTTTCCTGATCCATTTCAACACCGAAATAGCAGTTTTGGAAGAGCGTTGCGACGTTGCCTTTGCGGATACCGTAATCCTTGAATTTCGCACATTTGTTAAGCGGTGTGCCTGAAATTCCGTGCTGCGCGATTGTAACGCCGTACGGTGCTATCGCGTCTGCAATTTCTTTCGTGCGGCCGAGGTCAATACCCTCTTCCTGTCCGGCTGTTGTATCGTAAAGCCCGTGTTTGCTGCCGTTTGAAATCGCAAGATAGTCAGGGAAAATTCCCCAGGCGTTCAGACCGCCGATATAGTAGGTGGCTTCTTCAACCGTTGAAAGTTCTCCGGGGCCTTTAATTTCGCCGACTTCAACTTCAAGTCCGAGTTCAGGCGGAAGCCAGCCGCAGATTGAACGCGTTGCCTGGAAGTTTTCAAAGTCCTGAAGGTGCGAAGCGTCGATTGCGACTGAGGTAAAGCCGCCCGCGGTAATCTGTCCGAGATGACGGACGCCTTTGAGAACGTCTTCCCAGCCTTTGATTGCGTAATGGTCAACGTGAAGCCCGAAAACTGCTCCGTGACCGATTTCCGTTGAATATTTCAGAGCGTACTGCGGAACGTTTTCGTAGGTTGCGCCGCAATAGGTTGATTCTGATTTTGCAAGCTCGATAAGAACTGCCGCGTTTTTGTTTTTAGCCGCCTGAAGCACCGCCTTGATAACAAGCGGATGACGCGCGTTCGCGGCAAGAACTATTGAATTTGCCTTCTGGTTGGCTGCGAGAATATCGCGGCCGCTGACAAGTCCCATAGCCTCTGTCCCGAAATTCGCCTGTACGTTAAGCGGGCGTTTTTTCAAAAGTTCCTGATAAGCCTTGCTGTTGACATCCATTTGGCATCCCTCCGGATAATTTGTTTAAACGGTAATTCGCTGCATGTAATATTGTAGCTTGTTTTGACTTTTTCGCAAGATAAAAGATATCAGCGGCACACCTGCTTACAGCACAATCTCCTCGCCGAACGCAAGCGCTTTGGCACAGACGTCGTTTTCACCGCACAGACGGACAAAATCCTCAGGGTTCCTTCTGATAACGGGGAAAGTATCGTAGTGCATGGGAATTGCAATCCCTGCGTCAACAAATTTTGCGGCACGGGCAGCGTCTTCCGCGTCCATCGTGTAGTAGCCTCCTATCGGAAGCAGAGCTGCGTCAACATTTTCTTCAGCAAGCAGCAGCATATCCATTGTCAGGGCAGTATCGCCGGCATGATATATCTTCTTTCCGCCGGCGCAGATGAGAAAACCGCAGGCAAGCCCTGCATATTCAGCTTTTCCGCCTAAAACAAAGGTTGAGCCGTGAAGCGCCGGAGTAAGCTTGACCTTTCCGAACGGGAAATCAAACGAAGCGCCGATCTGCATTCCCTCTGTTTTTACGCCCTGAGCGGCAAGAAACGGCGCAAGCTCCGTCGGGCATATTATTGCCGCGCCGCAGCGTTTCGCGATTTCAACGGCGTTTCCGACATGGTCACCGTGTCCGTGGGTTACAAAAATATAGTTCACGTCTGTAAAATCGGAAGCTTTGGCAGCGGCAAGCGGATTGCCGTCAAGGAACGGGTCTGTAAGAGCTTTCAGCCCTTCCGCTTCAATATAAAACGCGCTGTGTCCGAGATATTTCAGTTTCATTTCATTCACTCCTGTCCGTTGTACAATTTATTTTGCTGTAATTCTGTTCAGAAACTAAAAGGAAATCTGCACAGGCAGATTTCCTTGAATTATTAAGCAATAACCGTGAATTTATCAGCCAAGCAGCTCGTCCGTTCTGATTGAGAGCTCCTGAAGCTGGGCGTCGTCGACCGCGCTCGGCGCAAATGCGAGCGGGCACTGCGCTTTCTGGTTCTTCGGGAATGCCATAACGTCGCGTATTGATTTGCAGCCGCACATAATCATGACAAGCCTGTCAAGACCAAAGGCAAGTCCGCCGTGAGGAGGTGTGCCGTAGCTGAGACCTTCAAGGAAGAAATCAAAGCGTTCGCGTGCCGCTTCAGGCGTGAAGTTAAGAGCCTTAAAAACCTCTTCCTGCATTTTAGGGTCATGAATTCTTATTGAGCCTCCGCCTATTTCAGTGCCGTTGAGAACAACGTCGTAGGCGCGTGAGCGTACTTTGCCCGGCTCCGTGAAGAGATACTGCATATCTTCGTCAAACGGTGCCGTAAACGGATGGTGCATTGCCATCCAGCGGTTTTCTTCGTCGCTCCATTCAAGCAGCGGGAATTCCGTAACCCAGAGGAACTTGAAGCCTTCTTCGACAAGACCGCGTTCGCGCGCGATTTCAAGACGCATCTGTCCGAGAATCGTGCATGCTTTCTGCCAGTCAGCGTCAGCCATAATGAAGAGAGCGTCGCCCTCCTTGATTTCGGAAAGCTCGTAAAGCTTTGCAATCTGCGTTTCGTTAAGGAATTTGACGAGAGGTCCTTTGAGTTCCCCGTCTTTTACCTGGAAGTTTGCCATGCCTGCGGCGCCGAGCTTTTTCGCTCTGTCTTCAAGCACGGTAAGGTCTTTGCGCGAGAGGGCTGCACCGCCTTCAAGACGGAGTCCCTTAATGGTTCCGCCGTTCGCGAGAAGTCCGGCAAACGGATTTTCTCCGCCTGCGAACACTTCGGCGAGGTCGACCATCTTCATATTTATGCGAAGGTCAGGCTTATCGCTTCCGTAAGCGTCCATAGCATCCTTCCATGTCATGCGGAGGAACGGCGTCTGAACGTCAATACCGAGGACTTCCTTGAAAACGCCTGAGAGATAGCCTTCTATAAGTTTGTAGATATCCTCTTCTGTCGTGTAGCTCATTTCAAGGTCTATCTGCGTAAATTCAGGCTGTCTGTCAGCACGGAGGTCTTCATCGCGGAAGCACTTTACAATCTGCATGTAACGCTCGCAGCCGCCGACCATAAGCAGCTGTTTGAAAAGCTGGGGCGACTGCGGAAGAGCGTAGAATTTGCACGGATTGAGACGGCTTGGAACAAGGAAGTCACGCGCGCCTTCAGGCGTTGAACGCGTAAGCATCGGCGTCTCTATGTCAAGAAATTCGTTCTTCGCGAAATAATTTCTCGTGAAAAGCGTAATGTCGTTGCGTTTTTTAAGGTTATCCTGCATACGCTCGCGGCGGAGGTCAAGATAACGGTATTTCATACGGAGATCTTCGTTGACCTCGTCCACGCTGTCCATTTCAAACGGCGGAAGCTTTGAAGGCGACAGAACGAGGAAATCTGACACTACAACTTCAACGTTGCCCGTTGCAAGGTCAGGATTTTCAGTTCCTTCCGGACGAATACGGAGCTTGCCCCTGACTGCAAGGCAGTATTCGCTGCGGAGCGCGCCGGCTCTTGAATGAGCTTCGGCGTTCAGTTCAGGGTTAAAAACAAGCTGTGTAACGCCTGACTTGTCCCAAAGCTCGATAAAAATAATTCCGCCAAGGTCACGGCGTGCGCGAAGCCAGCCGTTGAGTACGACTTCCTTGCCGGTATCAGCTTCCCTGGGCTGACCGCATTTCATTGTTCTCTGCCATTCGGCATTAAAATAGCGTTCCATGTACATTCCTCCCGCGACCGTTAAGGTCTGCATATATATTTAGCCTTCTACTTTATTTACTGCTCAGTTCACTGACTATCTGAGCGCGGTTTACTTCCCGCTGCGACGCGTCTTTAAGGTTTTTAAGCGTCACAACACCCTTTTCAATTTCATTTCCGCCAAGTATGCAGGCAAATTCCGCAACTGAAGCTGCCGTTTTCATCTGTGCTTTCATACTGCGGCAGTTATAGTCCATATCTGCCGAAACTCCCGCAGCGCGAAGCTCATGCACAAGTTTAACAGCCTCCATGCGGCATTCTTTGTCCGCGTAAACAACGTAAGCCTGAGTTGACGGTGCCTCTCCGAAACTGCAGCCCTGTGCCTCCATTGTCAGAATAACGCGGTCAATACCCGCCGCGAAGCCAATTCCGGGCACATGAGGCCCTCCTATGGACTCCGCCAGATTATCGTAACGTCCGCCGCCGCACACTGCATTCTGTGCGCCGAGATCGCCCGACTGGATTTCAAAAGCCGTCTTCGTGTAATAGTCAAGACCGCGTACAAGACGCTTGTCAAGCACGGTAACCGCGCCTATTTTTTCAAGCCCTTCGCGCACCGCGTCAAAATGCGCCCTGCATTCGTCGCAGAGGCAGTCAAGAATTGACGGCGCATTCTCCGTAATCTCCTTGTCCGCAGGATTTTTGCAGTCAAGAATTCTCAGCGGATTTCTGTCAAAGCGGCTTTGGCATGACTCGCAAAGCTCGCCGAGATGCGGACGGAGATAATCCTGCAAAGCTTTCCTGTATATCGGCCGGCATTTCGGGCAGCCGACCGAATTAAGGACAACCTGAAGATTTTTTAAGCCAAGTCGGCGGAAAAGCTCCATCGCATAGTCTATTATCTCTATATCCAGTGCAGGATCCTGAGAGCCGATAGCCTCAACGTCCATCTGTACAAACTGACGATAGCGCCCCTTCTGCGGACGCTCATAGCGGAACATGGGACCAAGTCCCCACATTTTCACGGGCTGAGGCCCGTTTTTCATATTGTGTTCAAGATAGGAACGCATCATTGAAGCCGTCATTTCAGGGCGCAGAGTAACGCTTCTTCCGCCTCTGTCAATGAACGTGTACATTTCCTTTTCCACAACATCGGTAGTCTCGCCTACGCCGCGGCTGAACAGCTCCGTATGCTCAAAAATCGGCAACTGCACCTTGCCGTAGCCGAAATCCTGCGCCACCTCCGCAGAAACCTTTGCCACGTATTCCCATTTCCATGCCGCTTCACCGAGAACGTCCTGTGTTCCCCGCGGCGCCCTGACTGCTTCCATGATGTCGCCCTCCGCCAGCTTCAAGCAATTTACAAATGAATATAATACTTTATTTTCCTCCGTCAGGCAAGAAAAAACCGCCTGCCGGGCGATTTTTTTCTTGATTTTTTTAATTTTTACGCAGAAACTCTGTCACAGCCGCAAACCGCGGTCTTTTTATATGGTTTCCTTGTATAAAAATCTCTCTTCGCAGACCTTACTGCCATTATATGCGCGGGCGTCGTCCACCCCGTCGATAATTTCAAGATGCATGGGCGGTGTCACGTACTTTGACAGCGCGGTAATATCCTGATTGCGCAGGCGCACGCAGCCGTGCGTAATCCTTCTGCCTATGGAGCGCGGCGAGCCTGTGCCGTGAATGGCTATCTGCCAGTTGTTGTAAAAAGAAATCAGCTTCGCGCCGTATGCGGGATAGGGTTCTCCCTCTTCATTAAACCATTTCGGGTCATAAAGGATTTTGGAGGCGTCCTGAACAACGCGCCAAATCTTGTAGGTGCCGGTGGGAGTAATAAAATCAAAACGGCTTGTCTTCTTAAAGCCGGCGCCCCTTCCGCACGCTATCGGATAAGAAACCACCGTATCGGTTCCCTTGTAAAGCGTCAGCGTCATCCGCCCTTTATTGACGCGTATCCAGTACTCGTTTGCCTTCGGCTGCCAGTTGGTCTGCCGCGCGGCGGACGCCTGCGCCGCAAATAAACTTATACAGGCAGCGGCAAGAAGCACAACAGCAAAAATCTTCCTCATGTTGAACTCATCTCTTAAACGCAAAATTTCTGACATGAATTATATAACGAATTGCAGAAAATATGACATGAAATTTGCCAAAACAAAATTATTTCTTCGCCGTTAAATAAAACTGTACTGAAGAAAACTCCCCGCAGTTTGTTTATCAATATCCATACGGGGTATGTGAGACAGAGAAAAGCAATTAAGAATGAACAATGAAAAATTAAGAATGAAGAACAAGCTAAAAGCTAAAGTCAAAAGCCTTAAAGGTTCTAAAACTTAACGCTTAAAGCTTATAGCTTACAGCTAACCAAGTGCGCCTTTGACGGGTTTAATTCTTCATTATTCATTCTGCATTATTCATTGTATTTCAGTAATTGTTTCTTTTTGTAATTGTATTTTATAGTAATTGGTTTTTACCGTAATTGCTTTTTGGTCTTATTTTAGTCCCGCGACTCTCCTCGCATACGCCATTTTCAGGAAACCGACTGTCAGCGCAAGCGAGGCAATTTCAGCGATGGCAAATGCCCACCAGACTGCGTTCAGCCCATAAAGCAGCGAGAGAATAAAGGCTGACGGAAGCAGGAATACAAGCTGGCGCGTGATTGAGTTTATCATGCTCATCCACGCGTCGCCGAGCGCCTGAAAAAATCCCCCGATTACTATGCAGGCTCCGGCAAGCGGAAAATGTATTCCTATTTTGCGGAGGGCAATCGTCCCTATTGCAAGCATGTTGTCGGACGCGGCAAACATTTTCAGAAGCTGCGGCGCGGCAAATTCAAAGAGCAGAAGTCCGCAGAACATTACGCTTACCGCGGTGCAGACTGCAAGTTTGAGCGTGCGGAGCATTCTTTCAGGTTTCCGCGCGCCGTAGTTGTAGGCTATTATCGGTATCATTCCCTGATTGAGCCCGAATATCGGCATGAATATAAAGCTCTGCAGTTTGAAATATACGCCGAGAACTGCCGCCGCCGTTGATGAGTAGGCAAGCAGGATTTTGTTGAAGCCGAAGACCATGAACGAGCCTATTGAGCACATTACGGAGACGGGGATGCCGACCGCGTATATTGATTTAATCGTCGGCACGTCGGGATGAAAATATTTTAAGCTGAAGTTTATTTCCCTGTTTTTCGTCAGGTTGAAATAAATTGCTATCCCCATTTGCAGTGCCTGTCCCATAACGGTTGCCAGAGCAGCGCCTTTTATTCCCATTGCGGGACAGCCGAAAAGCCCGAATATCATTATGGGGTCAAAAATCATGTTGACAATGGAGCCGCCTGCCTGTGCAAGCATCGAGTAAAAACTCTTTCCCGTTGAAATAAGCAGTCTTTCAAAGGTGATGGCGCCGGCAGGAAACACCGCAAAAAGCAGAAGAATTGTGGTGTAATCAACGCCGAGTTCAGTAATCGCGCTCTGCCCGAGCTGTGTTTCGTAGAAAAAGCGCGTGCAGGTCAGTGCCGTCACAAAGGCAATCACTCCGGTAAGCAGCCACGTCAAAATTCCGTTGCCTGCCGCAAAATTGACCGCGCGCTGATTTTTCTCGCCGAGCCGCTTTGACAGCAGCGCGTTAATACCTGAGGCTGTGCCTATCGAAATCGCGTGAAAAACGTTCAGTATCGGGAACGCAAGCGAAACGGCTGTCAGCGCGTCTTCGCTTAGCCTCGCGACAAAGAGGCTGTCAACAACGTTGTACAGCGCCTGAACGCACATTGAAAACATTATGGGAAGAGAAAGCCTCAATAAAAGGCTTCCTTCCGGCATATAGCCCATTCTGTTTTCCTGCATTGCCGCTTCGGTCATGATTTACGCGCCTGCCCGTGAAACGTTTGTTTTATATTCTACCACTTTGCCGGCAAATTAACGCTTTTGCAACTCAGCCAGCAGTTTTTCACATTCTTTTTTTGCCGCTGACGTCTTTCCGCCGTCAATTTCAAAGGAAACCGTCAGCCAGTCCCCTTCTTTTGCGGTTTTGGGAAGCAGTTTCGCAGGCAGGACAAATTCTTCGTCCTTGAATATCAGCCGCGCTTTGCTTCCGTTAATTGAATCGAGAAAAATTTTATTCACCTGAAACCACCTGTTTTTCGTTGTATTTTATCCGGCGTCCGTCAGTTGCGAGGCATACGGTACCGTCAACGGTATCAAACCGTATCAGGTTAAAGGCTTTTACCGCCTTTACCGCTTCTTTGTGCGGATGTCCGTACCCGTTTCCCGCACCGTAGCTGAACGTTATGATTTTCGGACGGACACGGTTCAGCAGCCATTTGTTTGTTCCGTCCCTGCTTCCGTGATGCGCGGCTTTAAGCACCGCTGCACGCGGAATGTTGAACGTATCGCGTTCAGGACGCTCCATGTCGCCCGTCATAAGAAAACTTACGTCACCGTACGCAACAAGCATTACTATGCTGTTGTTGTTTGCGTCGCTGTTCGTGCCTTTGAGAATCCGAACAGGCGCAAGAACCTTGACAGAGACGTTTCCGAAGTTCCTGACGTGACCGGCAGTCGGCACTTTGAACGCAATTTTTTTGTCCGCTTTTATTGCGCCGTACAAATCTTTCTGATATTTTGAGCCTGATACGTATCCGCTGTCCCACACTTCTTTGACGTTAAAATTTCTAATTATTTTGCAGGCAGAGCCTATGTGGTCGGAGTGCGGGTGCGTGGCGACGAAAAGGTCTATCTGCTTTACGCCGTGTTCTTTGAGAAATGCTTTTATCGCGCCGTAGCTTTTCGGGGTGCCCGCATCAATCATCATGTTCTGCCCGTCAGGGAATGCAAAAAACGTGCAGTCGCCCTGCCCGACGCTGACAGCGTAGTAACGCAGCATGTCCGCGCTGCCGATTTCAGCCGTTTTGTTTTTTCCGAGGCTCTGGCTCTGAATAAAAAGGAAAAACGCCGCCGTCATGAGAAACAGGCACAAAATATTTCTGCTTTTTCTTCTTTCTGCCACTTGTATCCCTCCTCAAAGGGTTTATACTATCTGCGGGTGATGAATATGCTGTTCGGCTTTAAACTGATTCTTCCGCTTATGCTGTTAATTATAATCGGAAATCTGCTTTACAGATACAATTTTTTATCTGACGAAGGAGTTCAGACTTTAACAAAGCTTCTCTACTGGGTTGTGCTTCCCGCGCTGCTTTTTTGGACAAGCTTCGTTTCAGGGCATGAGATTTTAAGCAACGGCAGCCTGTTTCGGGCAGCAACTTTTGCCTATCTGACAACCGCAGTTGTTTCGTGGCTTACCTCTTCCCTGATTTTTCACAGGGGGGAACCCCGAAAAATTGCGGCTTCGATTATGGCTTCCATACGCGCGAACAATCTGTACGTGGGCTTTCCCGTTGTTCTGATGGCGCTCGGGGAGGCAGGCATTCAGCAGGCGTCTGTTTATATCGCCGTAACTGTTATGTCTTTCCACATAATTTCAATATCCGGCGCGGAGTTTGCAATGCGGGGACGTCTTTCCGCAGAGAACGTCAAAAAAATTCTTTTCAGTTTGCTGAAAAATCCTCTCGTGCTTTCCTGCGCCGCCGGCATTGCTTATTCAATGACCGGTCTTACGGTTTGGACTCCGCTTGAGCGGGCAGTAAAAATGCTCGGCGATTCGGCAACAGCAATCGCGCTGCTTGCTCTCGGCGCTTCGCTGAAGCTCGACAGTCTTGAAAATACGCTGAAGCTTTTCTCGGAAACGTGGGGCGACAGTCTGCTGCGTTTCGTGCTGGCGCCGTCGGTCATGCTGTTTTTCACGCGGCTGTTTAACGTTTCTCCGCTGCTTTCAACCGTTACCGTGCTTCTGACTTCAATGCCGGCGGCAGTTAATTGTTTCGTGCTGGCAAAGGGAATGGGCATGGACGAAAAATACACGGCAAAGGTCGTCGCTTCAACAACGGTTTTTGCAATGCTCGCGATACCCGTATGGGTAATGCTTTTAGGTCTGGGGAAATAGAAATGGAAAACGAAAAAAAATATGATTTCAAAACACTTGCCGAGCTGTGGCTTGTCTTTTTCAAGATAGGAGCCGTCACTTTCGGCGGAGGTATGGCGATGCTTCCGATACTCGACCGCGAACTGGTCGTAAAAAGAAACTGGACAACCTCGGAAGAACTGCTTGATTACTTCACGCTCAGCCAGTCTCTGCCGGGGCTTATTGCCGCAAATGTTTCGATTTTCCTGGGCTACAGACGCGCAGGCAAAATAGGCGGCATTGTTGCGCCTCTTGCGACAATAACTCCTTCAGTGATTGTGATTACGATTATTGCCGCCTGTCTTGAAAATTTCAGCAGTATTCCCATTATCCAGAAAGCACTTTCGGGTATCAACGTCGGTGTTGCGGCAATGCTTACCTACACGGTTGTCAATTTCGGCAAAAAGACTGTCAAGGACTTTTTCGGCATTCTGCTTGCCGCCTCCGCTTTTGTCATGCTGTTCTTCTTTAAGGTGAACACTCTTTGGATTATTCTGTTCGGTACACTTGCCGGTATTGTTTACACGTGCTGCCGCGGCGGATGGAAGGAGCTGATACGCTGATGTCTCTTTGGGCGCTTTTTTGGGTTTTTGCTTACGTAGGACTTCTCACAATAGGAGGCGGGCTTGTCGCAATCCCTATTATGCAGCAGGAAATTATCGCAAAACGCGGACTGATTTCGCTGCATGAATTCATCAACATGATTGCAGTTTCAGAGTCTACGCCCGGGCCTATGGGAATAAACATGGCGACCTACATAGGCTATAAACTTCACGGCATATTCGGCGCGCTGGTGACAAGTATAGGAACAGTATTTCCTTCGGTCATTATCGCCCTGACTATCGCAATCTATTTCAGCCGTTTTCAGGATAAACCGCTTGTCAAGGCATGTTTTAAAGGACTCCGCCCCGCAGTCACGGGCATGATAGGCGTTGCGGCTGCCCAGATTTTTATCTATTCACTGCTCAGCACCGAAAAATTCGGACTCACTCACCGGCTCTGCGATCTGTTTTACTGGAAAAACGCCGTATTCTATCTGCTTGCTGTTTTCGGACTTTTCAAATTAAAAATGCATCCTGTGCTTGCGATAGTTTTCGGGGCTGTTTTCGGGATACTGTTTCTTTAGAGCAGATAACAAAAAATCCCTGCATACGCAGGGATTTTTATTTTTAAATCAGCCTTATTTTGCAGGTGCGGGCGCCGGAACTGGCTGTGCAGGTGCCGGAGCTGGCTGTGCAGGTGCGGGCTGCTGCGGAGCAGGCGCGGGTACAGGCTGTGCTGCCTGTTTCTTTTTGCCGATTCCGAAAAACGGAGCAGGTTTGCGGACTATGAATTCATAGTTCCAAACGCCGCGGCGGTCTGCTGCCCAGCGGGCGTTGACGATCTCCCATTTTTCAGCTTTGATCTGCTGAAGCGTAACAACCGCGTTTTCGGAGAACATTACCGCGTAGTCGTATTTTCTGCAGCTTCCGATCCAGCTGCAAAGCAGAACAAGAGCAATAATGGCAGTTGATACGGCTATTACCAGTTTGCATATACAGGTGTCTTTAAGTTTCTCGAGCATCATTCTGCCTCCCTTCCACAAGTATGTTTGCGCAGCTTCTTTATGCACGGGAGTTATTCTATCACACATATAACCCAAATGCACAAATTACTTAAGCAAATCTTCCATTTCTTCAACAGTCTTTTCAAACTGTTTTATAACAGCTTTGACAGGCTCAGCGCTGTTCATGTCAGCGCCGGCGGCTTTAAGAAGCTCTATCGGGTAATTGCTTCCGCCCTCCGTAAGGAATTTCAGATAGCGTTCGCGCGCCGCGCTTCCTTCGTTCAGTATTGCATAAGCCAGCGCTGTTGCCGCCGAATAGCCTGTCGCATACTGATAGACGTAGAACGGCGTGTAGAAATGCGGTATTCTCGCCCATTCCATTTTGAGCTGTTCGTCTATGATTATTTCAGATCCGTAATATTTTCTGTTAAGCTCGTACCAAAACTGCTGCAAAGCGTCAGGCGTTGTGTCGCCGCATTCCGCAGCGCGTTTGTGCACTTCGCGTTCAAACGAAGCAAACATCGTCTGGCGGTAGACTGTAGTGCGTATATTTTCCAGTCTTCTGTTGAGAAGGAAAAGCTTCTTGCGCCGGCTCTTCGTTTCCGCAATAAGATGATCGAGCAGCAGCACCTCGTTCGTAGTGGAAGCCACCTCAGCGGTGAATATGCAGTAATCGGCAGTCGGATAGGGCTGCGTTTTGTGCGAATAGAAGCTGTGCATTGAATGTCCCATCTCGTGGACAAGAGTTGAGACGTCGTTCAGGCTGTTCGTGTGATTAAGGAAAAGGTACGGATGTGTCCCGTAGCTTCCCCAGGAATATGCCCCGCTGCGCTTGCCTTTGTTCGGGAAAACGTCTGCCCAGCCTTCATCAAGCCCCTGCCTCACCTGAGCCAGATAGGCTTCGCCGAGCGGCTGCAGCGCGTCAAACATCATTTCCTTCGCTTCGCTCCATGAAATTTCGCCGAACGGGTCTGCAAGCAGCGGCGTGTACAAATCATACATGTGAAGTTCTTTGAGCCTGAGCTTCTTTTTGCGCAGCTGCATGTAACGGTACATCGGCTGCAGACTGCTTTCCACCGTGTCAACGAGACAGTCGTAGACGCTGACGGGGACGTTGTTTGCGTCAAGCGCCGCTTCCAGCGGCGAAGAATAGTTTCTTACTTCCGCATAAAATTTTGCCGCTTTCAGCATTCCGTTAAAGGTTGCGCCGAGCGTGTTTTTCATTTCACAGTACGGCTTGTAAAGCGAATTGAACGCCTGTCTGCGCACGCCGCGGTTTCTCGAACGCAGGAAAGCGACCGCGCGTTCCTCGGACATTTCAACCGTTTTGCCCGACTCGTTTTTCACGGGGTCAAATTTCATATCCGCGTTTGTAAGCATGGAAAAAGCGTTGTCCGCCGTGTCGGCGAAATCGCCCGTGCGCGCCAGTATGCTCTCCTCTTTTGCCGACAGCACGTGTTTTTTCTGCCTGAGCAGCTCTTTGAGGCTGAAGGCGTAATCTTTCAGTCTTTTGTCCGCTGCAAACTGTTTCAGCGTTTTTTCAGGCAGAGAAAGCAGTTCCGGCGTGACAAAGCTCAAAGCCGCTCCGTACTGCACGGAAAGCGCGGATATTTTGTTCACGGGAGCCTGACAGGCGGAATCCGCCGTATCTTCATGGCTGCGCATGTTTGCGTAGACAATAAGCCTGCCGAGAGTAATTTCAGTTTTGTCGCGCTCGGCAAAAAATTTCGCAAGGTTTTCAACGGAGTCAAGCCTGCCTGAAAAGCTGCCCAGCACAGGTATTGCCTTTCTGACTGCTTCACAGTCCTTTTCCCACGCTTTCAAACCGTCGTAAATATCCTCAAGCTTCCAGCAATATTCCTTAGGTATATCTTCCCTTTTCGGAAGCACGCTGCCTCCGCCGAGCTTTAATTCAAGTTTTGCGTTGGATTTTTCTTTCACGTTACAGGCACCTCTTTAATCTACCAGTTTAAAACTTACGGGCACTCTTGCCCTGACGCTTCCGCTGTTTGAAAATTTCCATCCTGAAACGGCACGCTTTGCCGCTTCGTCAAGCCTCGGATAACCGCTCGATTTTTCAACTCCGCACTCCATTACGGCATCGTTGACGACCTTTATAAGCAGAACCACCGTTCCCTCTTCCCTTCTTTTTCTGGAAAAAGAGGGGTACACGGGCAAAATCTTTTTGGTTATTACAAGCGCGTCAACGTCCAAAATACCGCTCTGTCCGCCGTTTTCGTTTCCGCCTCCTGACGCGCCGGAATTTTCAGCGGCAGAAACGGAAGAGCCGCCATAATTTCCGCTGTCTGAAACGGGCGAAGCCTCAGCTTCCACCGGAGCGTAATCCGCGGTTTTGACAGGCTGTTCCTGCTTTAAGGCAGGTTTCTCCGGCTGTTTTGCCGTCTGCTTTTTTTCCTGAGACACGCTGTGTTCTTTGACAGCAGGGCTCTGCGCGGCCTTAATTTCGCGTCTTTCCACAAGGCGGACAACAACTTTGTCCCCGTGCTGCGCTGTGCGCTCAAAAGCAGGCAGACAGGCAAAAAGCAGCCCGTGAAGCAGAATGCTTCCGGCAGCTGCATACAGCCATTTTTTCTTTATTCCGCATACGGCAGCCACTATTTCTCCCCGTTCTGCATAAGCAGCCCTGCAGAAGAAACGCCCTCGCGCTTCAGCAGCGCAAGCACCTCTGCGACCCTGCCGTAATTTGCTGATTTGTCACCGGCGACAAGCACGTCTTTCAGCTGTGATTTGTGCGCCAGCCATGCAAGCTCCTGCATGGAGACGTTTTTTCCGTCCCACTGCACGCTCCCGTCGGCAAGCACCGAAACGGTAACCGCCGATTCAGCATTCGGCGCCGCTTCTCCCGTAGGCAGCTCAACGCTCAGCTTCCCGTTGACAAACGAAGAAGTCAGCACGAAAAATATAATCAGCATGAACATCATGTCTATAAGCGGCGTGATGTCAACGTCTGCCAGGCGTCTGCGTTTATTTCTCATTTGTCCGTATAATATGCTCCATAATTATAAAATCCGCGCCGCGGTTAAGCGTTTCTTCCTCGCTGTCGATACGCGAAACAAGCATTCCGTGAATAAAAATAAACGGAATAGCGGCAACAAGACCGGCAACGGTCGTGAACAAAGCCTTGTAAATGCCGCCCGTAACCGCTGCCCCAGTTATCTGTCCTCCGAGATTGAGGGAATGGAACATCTCCACCATACCCAAAACAGTGCCAAGAAGCCCAAGCAGCGGAGACAGTCTGGCAACAAGCTCAAGCAGCCACAAATGCTTTTCCCAGCGGTAAATTTCACGGCGCACCTGCTGTTCCACAAGCAGTTTTATTTCCTCATTGTCTATTTCCCAGTGCGTGTACGCCGCGAGGAAAACCCTGTGCAGAGAACTTTTCTTTTCACTCACGACACGGTACGCATTGTCCCTGTCGCACTTAAACATGGCTTCGCCGAACGCAAGCTCCAAAGCCTCCGCGTCTGTCGAATTTTCCCTGAAAAATATCAGCCGTTCAATGGTAACCGCCAAAGCAATAACGGACATTGCGAAAATAACCCACATAATATGTCCGCCCTGCTGCATATATTCGTACATGACATCTACCTCCGTTAGTCGTTGTTCGCTATATGATAGCTGCTTCGCTCAAATTACGAATGACGAATTATACCCCTGTACGGGGCACAAGCAAATGACGAATGAAAAACCACCAGGAACGCTCGTTTCACTCGCGTAACGCCGCTGGATGCTGCGCCTTCGCTGCACTTCGCGCAGCAAGACGAACTTTTTTGCTTTCAGCTTATTGTTTCCAGCTTTTTGCCTTTTGCTTAATGCTTATCGCTTATTGCTTATCGCTTTTAGCTTCTATCTTATTCTTTTCCATTCTTCATTATTCATTCTGCATTATTCATCGTATTTTGGTCACTGGTAATTATCTTTCCCTCACCAGCAGCCAAAGGAAGAACAATGACCCAGTAAAAGCCGTAAGAATTCCCACAGGCACCTCCGAAGGCGCCCAAAGCACTCTTGCCGCAGTATCGCAGAGCACCAGGAACGCGCCGCCGAAAAATACCGATGCCAAAGTCAGCGGTCTGTGTGCGCTGCCTGCAAAACGCCTGCAGATATGCGGCGAAAGCAAACCTATAAAACCAACAGGGCCGCATACGGAAACGTTGACTGCGATAACAAACGAAACTGCAAGGAAAAGCGCCCTGCGCAGCTTTCCGACGCTGACGCCCCTGCTTGCCGCAAGCTTCTCGCCGCAGACAAAAAGGTCAAGTTCAGGCGCGGCGTAAAATGCGGTGAAAACAATCAGAAGCAGTGCGGGAAGCGTTGTAAGAACCTGACTGAAACCGACGGTTTCAAGCCCGCCCATAGACCAGCGCAGCGCACGGAAAGAGTCTATGTAGCTTCCGCTGTACTGCATAATCATATTCAGGCTTGACAGCAAATAGCTGACCGCAATGCCTGCAAGCAGCAGCGAAGCGCTGCTCATGCTGTGCTTTTTCACGTTTCCCGCGGCATAAATCGCAAAAGTCGCAAGCAGCGAGCCTGCAAAAGCCGCCGCCGAAATTCCCGAAAATATTCCGAAAAGCGAAAACTCCGCTCCCAAACGTATATAGGTTACAGCGCCGAATGCGGCTCCGGAAGAAATTCCGAGCATATCCGGCGAAGCAAGGTCGTTTCTGAAAAGCGCCTGAAAAAGCATGCCGCAGACTGCAAGCGTCGCCCCCGTTATCCAGCCGAGCAAAACGCGGGGAACACGCAGCTCCCAGAATATTTTGCAAAGCATTGGACTGCTTCTGTGCAGAACGGCTGACGACGGAATATTTTCAACCCCGCAGAACGGCGCAAAAAGCAAAACAGCGGCAGAAAACAAAAACAGCAGGAAAAAAGCGCCCTTCTTCATATCAGAAGCCCCTCAGGAACAACGCAGGCAAGCTCATTTCCGTCCGTTTTGAAAAACGTGAAGCGCGTCTCGAAAAGCTGCTCCAAAATATTCTGTTCAAGCAGTTCTTCCCTGTTTCCGCTCCACAAAAGCGAGCCGTCCTTAACGGCAAAAATCTTGCCGGCGCAATGCAGCGCGAAATTAACGTCGTGCGTCACGCAGACCACCGTAATTCCCTGTTCCTTGTTGATTTTCTCGACAACAGCAAGCATTTCTTCCTGATATTTGTAATCCAGAAAGCTTGCAGGCTCGTCAAGAAACAGTATATCCGTTCCCTGCGCAAGGGCAGCCGCAAGCAGAGCCCTCTGCCGTTCTCCGCCGGAAAGCGTGTCCAGCTTCCTGTCTGCAAGCGAAACAACGTTCGCCGAAACAAGCGCACGTTCCACAGCTTCTTCGTCCTCCTTAACAGCCCCGCTGAAAGAGCTGTGCCACGGATAGCGTGAAAGCGCCACAAACTGACGCACGGTAAAAGGCAGCAGCTCAGAGCCCGACTGATGAAGCCATGCAATATGCCTTGCCGCTTCCCTGCTGCTCATGGAAGCAAGCGGCTTTCCCTCAAGCAGCACCTCGCCGCCGCAGCCTTTGACAAGCCCGCCGAGACAGGAAAGCAAACTGCTTTTTCCGGCGCCGTTTGGCCCTATTATGCAGACAAAAGCGCCCTTCTCCACAGAAAGGTCAAGACTGTTCAATATCTGCCTGTCCCCGATTTTCAGCGACAGATTTTTCGCTTCAATAACAGTCGTCATTCGTTTTGCTCCAACGATAATTACTAATTACCGGTTACCAAGCACCAATCACCAATTGTGGTGTCGGAGCAAGCCCTCCTCAATTGGTAGTTGGTAATTCGTAATTGGTAATTGTCTTTACTCTATTCCGCAGACGTTTCTCAAAACGCCTATTCCGTCTATTTCAACTTCAACAACGTCGCCGGGCTTGATTGCGCCTACGCCTTTCGGAGTGCCTGTTGCAATAACGTCGCCCTGCTCAAGCGTTGCAAAACGGCTGATGTGCGAAATAATCTGGGCAACGCTGAAAATCATCTGCTCAAGCACCGCTTCCTGAACAACCTTACCGTTCAGCCTCGTGCGGATTCCGGTATCAGCCGGCATCTCTTTCGCAAGCAGCAAAACAGGGCCAAAAGGCGCAAAGGTATCAAAAGACTTAGCCCTTGTCCACTGATTGTCGGACTTCTGAAGGTCACGCGCCGTAACGTCGTTCATAATCGAATAGCCGAGCACGTGGTCAAGCGCGTCCTCAACGGCGATATTCTTTCCGCCCTCGCCGATGACTACCGCAAGCTCGCCCTCGTAATCTATTCTGCCTGCCCAGGAAGGAATACGGATAAAATCCGAGGGGCCGCAAAGCGAATTCATAGTCTTCGTGAAAATTACAGGCTCCGCAGGGGCTTCAAAACTCATATCCTTAAACTCCGTAAGATGCTCCCTGTAATTCAGACCGACAGCCCAGATTTTCTTGGGAGTAAACGGCGCAAGAAACTTAACCCTGTCAATCGGGAAACTGATTCTTACGTCGTCCATCTTCGTGAAAGGGTCACCCTCGACGATATCCACCGACTCGCCGCGGATTCTGCCCGAATAATTGTGACCGTCCACCCAGAATCTGCAAAATTTTACGTTTTCTTCCGTCTTCATTTTACTCAAGGCTCCCGTCATCAGCCTATAACTTCTCCAAAACCTCAACAGCCCTGTCAAGCTGGCTGCCGTTATATTTTTCTATGTCGCCGGCATCGCAGAGCTGAGCTATGCGGGGATCCACAGGAATTTTTCCGAGCAGCTCAAAACCGTGCTTTGCGGCAGTCTCCTCAACCCTGCTCTCTCCGAAAATGCTGATTTTCTTTCCGCAGTCGGGGCACTCGATGTAGCTCATATTCTCAACAATTCCTAGCACGGGAATCTTCATAAGCTCCGCCATGCGCACAGCCTTCTCGACAATCAGGGAAACAAGATCCTGCGGCGAAGAAACGATAATAATTCCGTCAACCGGAAGCGACTGGAAAACAGTCAAAGGCACGTCTCCCGTCCCCGGAGGCATATCCACGAACATATAATCAACGCCCGTCCAGATAACGTCGCCCCAGAACTGCTTCACAACCTCGGCGATTGCGGGGCCTCTCCAGACAACGGGCGCCGCAGGGTCTTCCATAACAAGATTTATCGACATAAGCTGCACGCCGCTGCGGGAAACAACGGGAAGAATACCCTCGCCGTTTGACGAAGCCCTCTCGGAAATGCCGAACATCTTGGGAATTGAAGGGCCTGTAATATCCGCGTCAAGAATCGCGCACTCGCTGCCTCTGCGCTGAAGCGTTGAAGCAAGCAGCGAAGTTACAAGCGACTTGCCTACGCCGCCCTTGCCGCTGACGATACCGATAACCTTGCCCACGGTGCTTAAATTGTGCGCCGGAACGCTGAAATCAAACTTTTCTTTTCTGTCGCTGCAATTTTCAGAGCAACTTGAACAATCGTGAGAACAACCCATAACGTCACCTCATTAAAAAATATCTGTCCGCACATATTTTACAACAAATATTGCATATTTACTCCCCCAACGGCAGAAAAAAA
>JAGHTZ010000063.1 GCA_018065065.1 Candidatus Equadaptatus faecalis
GGAATTGCGCGGAAACCTGACCGCGATGAATGGGCAAAAGGCGACGAGGTTATATTTAGGCAGGTTAAAGACTGTGTTGAGAATAAAAATATATTCGGACACGTGTTTTTCTCCTACAGCTGGCTTTTTTCCGAAAAAGAGCTTAATAAATCAGCGCTGCGGAAAATAAAGAAAATTAATTACAGAAAATAACACCGTCGCACCTCGAAAAAATGCGAAAAATCACAAAATTGGTGTAAATTCTCTTGGAAATGCTATAATAACGGCAGGGAGGAAAAAAGCCATAAGCGGCGAGCGAAAAGTTGTAAGCCATAAGCATTAAGCGGTAAGTTTTTTCTTCACCGTCTCACTGCGAAGCCCAAAGGGCTTGCGCAGTGTCCAGCGGCGTTACGGGCTTTGCCCGTTAGAAACAAGCCCATACGGGGCAAAGACACTGGATCCTGCGCTAAATCCTGACGGATTTCCGCAGGAAGACGGATAAAAAATATTTGTCTTACTGCGAGGCACGCGAGACAGGATATAAAGAAACAGAGAATATCAAAAGTGGGGGACTGATTTCAGTCCCCCGATATATTTTTTGCAGTATGATTTAATATCTTGCTTCTGCATAGTTTTCGTCAGGAATAAGAACGGCGCTGCCGTCTTCGTACAGTACGAGATTGTCCTCGTGCTTTATTACTCCGTCGTGGCGGAGTATGAGTTGATTGTATTTCGTGTCGTACCATACGGAAAGCAGGGGCAGAGCGCCCGGGATTTCTTTCGTTTCTTTTTTCGGAAGCTTTGCGGTAACTCTTCCCAGCAGCCGTTTAAGCTCTCCCGTCAGCGGCGTGAGCTTTATAAATTTTAAATGTCTTTTGCCGCCGATTTCAAAATCCGTCTTGTGTTTGGCGTGATAGTTTTTCTTTATCCCGCCTTTTCGTTTCTGCGCCGGAAATTTACGCTTCTTTTCAGCGAGAAAGTTTTCCATGTTTCTCTGTCTTCTGCTTTTTCCAAGCTCTTTCATAAGTCTTTTCGTCTTCTTTTTCATTGGATAGTTTCCTCCCGTAAAATTTGATTTTGGGTACAATAAACATAGCTATAAGCTACAAGCTATAAGCCTATATCGTCGCTGCGCTCCGTACTCAAGCGGGAATTGCCCGATAAAACATTTGCCTCACTGCGTTCGGCACAGGCGGGCAATTCACCCACCGCTTTCGTAAGCAATAGGCAGAATAATGTGAGAAAATCTTATTAAAAATAAAATCTTTTCACCGCTTTTGGCTTACAGCTTAATGCTTAACGCTTAAAGTTTAACTTCGGATTACTTCCTACTGGGCTGGGCGCAGATGTTGCTTGCGCCGTCCGTTCGTTTTCTGTCCAAAGCCGCAGGGCTCTTGCTTTCCCTGCCTCCTTCCCGA
>JAGHTZ010000064.1 GCA_018065065.1 Candidatus Equadaptatus faecalis
AACGACACTGGATTCTGCGCTGCACTTCGTGCCCGCAGAAAGACTAATAAAAAGGCAGAAAGACAAAGATTTTAACGGTTCTAAGGTTCTAACGCTTACAGCTTATAGCTTAAAGCTTACAGCTAACTGAGTGCGAAGTGCGCTCTTAACGGTTTTAGAAGGTTTTTCATTCGTCATTTGTAATTTGTCATTCGTAATTTGAGCGAGGTGCGAGGTGCGAGGTGCGCCTTTAAAATTCTTCGTTATTCATTCTGCATTATTCATTACATATAAATTCAGGCTTCAAAATTCAAAATTCCAAAAAGGGAGGAAACACAATGAAAAGTTTTAAGAAGTTAGCGGCAATCCTAATGCTCGTATCGTTTATCTTCGGCACGGTATCGCCGGCGCTGGCAGATGCGTCGTGGGTAACCACCGGTGAGGGTGTTGGTACCAACGCGATGAAAGAAAGCACAGCAGCAGGAGCCAGCGGCAATAATTCCGTGGCGATGGGTTACCAAACGAACTCCACCGGCGATTATTCCACATCGATGGGCTACAAAACGTATGCAGGAGCCAATCTGCAGTCAACGATAGAATGGACAAAGGGTTGGGGTGAGTATGAGATTCAAGAACTTACGACAGCGTTTAAAGCTGATGTTACGTCCGGTGATGTTGCAGACAAATCGGCAGCTGAAATTCTGAGTATGGATGAGAGCGCATTTAGCGATGAAGACAAGCCTAAGTTTACACAATACAAGCAGGATGCAATTACTCTTGCAAAAAGTAATTATGTTGGTGACTATAGCACGGCGATGGGCTGGAATACGACCGCCAGCGGACAAGCTTCCACGGCGATGGGCTGGAATACGACCGCCAGCGGAGAGGATTCCACGGCGATGGGCTGGAATACGACCGCCAGCGGACAAGCTTCCACGGCGATGGGCTATGGTTCTCAGGCAGTTGGATACGGCTCATTTGCCGGAGGTGGATACCGCAATCCAGCCGGTTCGGTTTATAATGGTGGCACAGCCTACGGCGAAAGCTCGTTTGCGTTTGGTGAAGGCGCGGTGACAGGTTACAGAACAGGAAGCGGCACAGAAGACGACCCGTATGAATATTATGGAGACCATTCCATAGCGATAGGCCGCTACGCGAACGCCAGTTCAGCCTATTCCGTGGCGATAGGCACCGAAGTGAACTCCAGCGGAGGGTATTCCACAGCGTTGGGCTATCAGGCGACCGCCAGCGGAATGTATTCCACAGCGTTGGGTCACTATACGAACGCCAGCGGGTATTATTCCACGGCGATGGGCTGTTATACGAACGCCAGCGGGAATTATTCCACGGCGATGGGCAGGTGGACGAACTCCAGCGGAAATTATTCCGTAGCGATGGGCATCAGCACGAGCTCCAGCGGAAATTATTCCGTAGCGATGGGCGCTGGTACGACCGCCAGCGGACGTTCTTCCGTATCGTCGGGCTTTTTTTCAGTAGCGGTGGGTGAAGGGTCCTTTGCCGGCGGCGGATATTGGAATTCGTCAACTGACAAGGCAGACGGCGGTACAGCCTACGGCAGAAACTCGTTTGCGTTCGGCGCAGGCGCGGTAGCGGGTACAAGAACAGGAAGCGGTACAGCAGAAGACCCGTATGTTTACGGCGGAGATTTTTCCGTAGCGATGGGTAAAGGCGCGACCGCCAGCGGAGAGGGTTCCACAGCGATGGGCAGTAATACGACTGCCGGAGGAGATTATTCTACGGCAATAGGTTATGTAAGTGTGGCACGGGGCGATGGTTCTTTTGCCGGCGGTGGTGACGGAACAGACTTCGGCGGCACAGCCTACGGCAGAAGTTCGTTTGCGTTCGGCGAAGGCGCTATAGCGGGTGACAGCAGCGACGAAGAAGGTACAGCAGGGACAATAGCGCTCGGCAACGGCGCACAGGCAACGCACGCAAATTCAGTTGCGCTCGGAAACAATGCTGTAAGCAAAGAGAAGCAGAATATATCAAGCGCGACAATCGGAACGAAAACCTACAATTTCACGAGCGGAACCACAGCCGAAGGCGTAGTGTCGGTCGGTGACACAGGACATCTGAAACAGATAGTGAACGTAGCAAACGGAGCGATAACGGCAACGTCAACCGACGCGGTCAACGGCGGACAGCTCTATGCGATAGTAGAAGCCATGTCAGCGCTTGAAGCGAAAACGCTGAAAGACGAAATAGTAAAAGAAAACACGCCGGAACCCGGACAGACGACGACGCAGGGTATAGCGGCCAACGCGGCGGACGGACTGACGGTAACGAAAAAAGTAACGGACAGCACTACGGGAGATCCGATCTCAACAGACACGACAGCGGTAACGTCAGACGGGGTAACAGTAGGAGACGGAACCAACGTCTCAACAGTTGCGAAAGACAAAATAACCGTGACAGACGGAAACGGCAAAACCGCGGAAATGACGCCTGAGGGCTTTACAGCGACGGATACCTCGGCGGGTACACCGGGTACAACCGTTAAATTCTCAACCGACGGCATTTCGGCAGGCAACCAGCAGATAGCTGACGTGGCAGACGGGAACGTGGCTCCCGGTTCAACCGATGCGGTCAACGGCGGACAACTGTATGGTTATACGACAGTTAAAATCAAAAGCGGAGAAACGACAAGCGGAAATGTTACCACTGCGGAAGGTATAGTACTGGAAGCCGGAGACAATATAGAACTTACGGCAGCCGGCAACAGCATAAAAATATCTTCAACCGGAGGAACAGGCGCCGATGTCCCGCACTATGACAAAGACGCAAGCGGAGAAAGACTTAACAGCATAACGCTGAAAGACAAAGACGGCGGCACAGCGTCACAGGTAGCGATTAAAAACGTGGCAAGCGCCGGAACGCTTGCGGCAGACAACACGAACGCCGCGACAGGCGCGGACATCTACAACGAAGTGAGACCGGCGACAGACGGAGAGTACGTCAAAACCGGCAACACCACAGCGCAGAACCTCACAGCGCTTGATACGCAGGTCAAAAACAACACAGACACAATAGCGGCAATTACAGGCGGAACCGGAACACTTGACGTTGCGGAACTGAAAATTGCCGGAGACACGTACATTACGCCGGACGGAATCGACGCCAACGGCAAAAAGATTATCAACGTGGCAGACGGTGACGTGGCGGAAGGTTCAACCGATGCTGTCAACGGTGGACAGTTGTATGATGCGATAACCATGACACCGGCAGGCAACTATTATGCGGACAAAGACAGTGTAACGACAGCTGTAAGCAAAATTGACAGCGCTATCGGCAAACTTCAGAGCGGCACCATACTTGACGGCAGCACTGTTGCGGCAGACCTTCAGAACCTTGAAGATGCGATCAATGGTATTGAATTTGGAGAAGTTACCATAATCAGGGGAAAGAAAGCTGCGGGAGACAAAGCTGCTGAAGCAAACGCGGAACAAGCGACAGCAGCAGGATACAATTCGGCAGCCGGTGCACAGGGCGCGACGGCAGTCGGCTACGGAGCTAAAGCAGCCGGTGAATACTCAACGGTGGTCGGTCACGGCAACACAGTAACCGGAAACGGCTCAGGAGCGTTTGGCAGCGGCAACGAAATAGCCGGAGCTAACAACTTTGTACTCGGAAACAACGTAAAAATAGAACCAACTGTAGAAAACAGTGTGGCGCTCGGCAACAACTCAACCGTAACGGAAAGCAACGTAGTATCCGTAGGTTCACCCGGAGCGGAACGCAGAATATCCAACGTGGCTGACGGTGTTAATCCGACAGATGTGGCTACAAAAGGACAGATGGACACCCTTGCCGCTGCCACAAATCAGGCAATAGGCGACCTCGCGGCATCAACCAATCAGGCGCTCGGCTCAATGCAGAACGAAATCAGCTCCGTATCCGGTGAAGTCAGGGAAGTCGGAGCAATATCAGCGGCGTTGGCGGGACTGCACTACGCTGAACCGAGCGGCGAAGAAGGCGACCGGTTGTCCGGAGCGGTTGCCTACGGCGGCTACAGAGGTGAAAGCGCGGCGGCAGTCGGTTTGGCGTACAAACCGAATCCGAACCTTATGGTCAGCGCGTCAACAAGCGTCGGCAACAGTCAGAACGCCTACAACGCCGGCGTAAGCTACAGATTCGGCAAAGGCGAAACGGCGGTAACGCGCGCGGCGCTTCAGAAACAGGTGAAGTATCTGAACGACAAGACAACCGCTCAGGGTGAAGAAAATGCAGCTTTGAAGGCAGAGAATGCTGCACAGAACAAAAAGATCCAACTTCTTGAGCAGGGTCTTGAAGAGCTGAAAAAACTTATTAAGAAATAATTTGTAAGGATGGAGAGAGTTGTTAAAGTTGTTATAAAAAACTCTTTCCATCCTCTCCTTTTTTGTGCGGACGTCCTTAGACGAACGCAGAAAATGAAGGACGGGAGTATGAAACCCGAAGAAAAGCTATAAGCTGCACGCGGCAAGCCATAAACAAAAAGTCTTAAAGGTTCTAAAGCTTAACGCTTATAGCCAACTAAGTGCTAAGTGCGCCCTTAAAGTTTGTTAAGCCCTCAGCACTATATAAAACAACGATGAAAAGCGATAACAGATAAATGACATAGAAAATACAGGCACCAAAAAACAGAAACAGAAAGGGAAAAACGAAGAAATGGGGACAACAAGAGCAGCAAAAACAGCAAAGAAACTTGCAGCAGTCCTAATGCTTGTATCGTTCATCTTCAGCACGGTATCGCCTGCAATGGCAACAGCAAAGTTAGACAATGACCCAGGGGATATGGAGAGTACAGGCATTAGGATCTATGACGAGAACAGCGGCATGGGCGGTGAGGAACCTCATGCAACTGGTTACTATGCTATTGCGATGGGCTTGAAAGCGACCGCCAGCGGAGATTATTCCACATCGATGGGTTATGGCTCAATCGCCAGCGGAAGGGTATCTGTGGCGATTAGCAATTCAGTTGCAGCAGGTTCTGGCTCGTTTGCCGGCGGCGGAGATTATGATCCAGCGACAGGATTTGGTACTGCTGGCGGTACAGCCTACGGCAGAAGCTCGTTTGCGTTCGGCGTAGGCGCAGTAGCGGGTGTTGACGGCGACACGACAGACGGCGGACAGATAGCCATGGGCAACAACGCACAGGCGACGCACGCAAATTCAGTTGCTCTCGGCAACAACTCCGTAACGGTAGCGGACAACACGATAGCGGTTGGCGGAACAGGCTACAGCACGTGGAAAAGAATAACGGGCGTGGCAGACGGAACGGCAGCCACAGACGCGGCGACGTTCGGACAGCTGACAAACTACACGGCGGTTAAAGTCACAGGTAAAGATACTTCATCCTCAACAGATAACCTTAGAACGGCAAGCGGCATAGAACTTGCAGCCGGAGACAACATAGGCTTTGCGCTTGACGGCAACAAGCTGACAATCAGCTCCACCGGCGGAAGCGGCGGCGACAGCATCTGGGAATATGACATGACGACAGGCGCCAGCGGCACAGGCATCTGCGTTAAGAACGCTTCTAACACCGCCGACGGAAATTATTCCACGTCGATGGGCTACGCAACGCAGTCCAGCGGAAATTATTCCACGTCGATGGGCTACGTAACGCAGTCCAGAGGAAATTATTCCACGTCGATGGGCAGCTATACGATCGCCAGCGGAGATTATTCCACGGCGATGGGCGCCGGAACGATCGCCAGCGGAGAGAGAACCACGGCGATGGGCACCGGAACGCGCGCCATCGGAAATTATTCCACAGCGATGGGCTGGAGTACGAGTGCCAGCGGAGATTATTCCACAGCGATGGGTGATGGTACGAGTGCCAGCGGAGATGGTTCCACGGCGATGGGCGCTGGTACGACCGCCAGCGGAAATGCGTCCACAGCGATGGGAGATAGTACGACCCCCAGCGGAAGAAATTATACCACCGCGATGGGCTACCTTACGACCGCCACCGGATCTGCTTCCACGGCGATGGGCTGGGATACGAACGCCAGCGGAGATAATTCCACATCGATGGGCTATTTTACGAACGCCAGCGGATTTGCGTCCACAGCGATGGGCTACCGGACGAACGCCAGCGGCGATGTTTCCACAGCGATGGGCTGGGATACGACCGCCAGCGGATGGGCTTCCACGGCGATGGGCTGGAGTACGAACGCCAGCGGAACTGCGTCCACAGCGATGGGTGATGGTACGAACGCCAGCGGAACTGCGTCCACAGCGATGGGTGATGGTACGAACGCCAGCGGATTTGCGTCCACAGCGATGGGCTACCTTACGACCGCCAGCGGAGGTGACTCTGTATCAATGGGCTATGCTTCTAATGCAGTTGGATACGGTTCATTTGCCGGCGGCGGATATAGCCATTCGACCTCAGACTACGCCGCAGGCGGCACAGCCTACGGCAAAAGTTCGTTTGCGTTCGGCATAGGCGCGGTAGCGGGCGTTGAAAATCAAGCAAGTACTTACGCCGGAACGATCGCGCTTGGCAACAACGCTCAGGCGGTACACAAAAACTCTGTTGCTCTCGGCAACAACGCAGTGACAAGAGCAGTCGGCGACCCGATAACAAGCGCGACGATCGGAACAACAACCTACAACTTCACAGGCGGAAGCACAGCCGAAGGCGTAGTTTCAATAGGCGGTACAGGACACCTGAAACAGCTTATCAACGTGGCGAACGGCGCGGTAGCATGCGGTTCAACCGACGCGGTCAACGGCGGACAGCTATATGACATAATCAGCCAGCTTCCGGCCGGCGGCGGAGATTGGACAGCAAAAGTCAGAACGACAGACCTTGCCGTTAATTCCTCCAACCCGCTTGAATTTGTTGCCGGAGACGGCATAGAACTTTCAGCAGACAGCACAAGCGGAAACAAAATAACAATAAAAGCGACCGGAGGCGGAACAGATGAATTTGTCGTACGTTACGACAAAGACGCCGTAAGCGGAGAAAAACTTAACAGCGTAACGCTGAAAGACAAAGACGGCGGCACAACGTCACAGGTAGCGCTTAAAAACGTGGCAGGCGGTGTTGCGGATACTGACGCGGTAAACGTGGCGCAGCTGAAGGAAGTTAAGAACGACGTTGCAAATCTCGGCAGCGAAGTTACAACTCTCGGTGAAACCGTCAACACGGGCTGGAACGCAAAAGTTGGAGACACAACGATAAACGTCAGTCCTGCAAGCAAAGACCTTACCTTCAAGGGAGCAAACGAAAACGTAGTAATTAAAGCCGACGCAGCGACAAACACAATAACGATTGACGCCAAAGGCTCAACAGATGTTGCTGCGGCACACTACGACACAGGAACCGAACAGAAAGTAATGACGCTTGCTGGCGAAGGCGGAACGACGATCAAGAATGTAGCGGCAGGCGTTGAAAACACAGACGCGGTGAACGTCGGACAGCTGAACAGCCTTGCGGCTGCCACCAACCAGGCAATAGGCGACCTTGCGGCATCTACAAACAATGCGCTTGGCTCAATGCAGAACGAAATCAACTCTGTATCCGGTGAAGTCAGGGAAGTCGGAGCGATATCCGCGGCATTGGCGGGACTGCACTACGCAGAGCCGAGCGGCGAAGAAGGCGACAGATTTGCCGGAGCAGTCGCCTACGGTGGCTACAGAGGCGAAAGCGCGGCGGCAGTCGGCGTGGCGTTCAAACCGAACCCGAACTTTATGCTCAGCGCGTCAACAAGCGTCGGCAACAGCCAGAACGCGTACAACGCGGGAATAAGCTACAAATTCGGCAAGGGCAATACGGCAGTAACGCGCGCGGCGCTTCAGAAACAGGTAAAGTATGTAAATGAACAGAATACTGCCTTGAAAGCTGAAAATGCCGCTCAGAACACACATATAGCGAAGCTTGAAAACGATAAGGCGCTACAGGACGAAGTTATCCGTAAACTGCTTGAAAGAGTTGAAAAGCTTGAGAACAATAAGGCAAAGTCTGCCCCTGTTTCCGAACAGAAACAGCCGGTGAAAGCAGAACAGCCGAAGGTTGGACAAACGAAAACAGTACAGCCGAAGCCTGAAACAAAAGCGGCAAAGGCAAATGTTTCGCAGACGCCTGTATCCGGCAAGAATATTCAGGTGTTTTCTTCAGCGAGAAGAAGCGATTCGCAGCGGCTTGCGGACAGTCTCAATGCCAAGGGCTACAACGCCTTTGTCGGAGATGGCGTTGTAAAAGGCAGAACCTATTACAGAACGTTTGTTGACGGCGGAGATAATCCTCAGGCGGTGCTCGGTCAGCTTAAAGCCGCAGGAATTAACGGATTTATTTTCAAATGAGAGCGGTAAGCGGTAAGCCAAAAGCTTGAAAAGAAAGCTGCAAGCTATAAGTCAAAAGCTAAAAGCTGGAAACTGGAAGCATTAAGCTGAAAGCAGTAAGCCATAAGCAAAAAAAACGTCATACCGTAGAAATACGGTATCCAGAGGCTTTGAAAAGGCCTGGATTCGCTAAAGCCTTGTCGGCTTCCGCAGAATGACGGAAAAAAGAAACAACAAACCGGCGCGGAAGTTTTCCCGCGCCGGTTTGTTGCTTTTTGAGACTATTCAGGCTGGATTTTCAGCGCCGAAAATGCTATAATAGCATAGTTAGACAGGCAGGGAATTTCAGCCGCAATTTAGGCTGATTCCTCAGGTTTCACGGAGGTTTTGAAATGGATAACGGTTCAAAGCAGGCAAATCTTTTTGAGATAGGCAGGGTTTCCGCTCTCCCTATTGAAGACGAGATTAAGACCAGCTATATCAATTACGCTATGTCGGTTATCGTCGGACGCGCCATTCCCGACGCCCGCGACGGTCTGAAACCTGTTCAGCGCCGCGTGCTTTGGGACATGCTTGAGCTTGGTGTGCGCCACAATCAGCAGACAAAGAAATCGGCGCGTATCGTCGGTGACACGATGGGTAAATATCACCCGCACGGCGACGCTTCGATTTACGATACCATGGCGAGACTTGCTCAGGATTTTAACCTGCGCTATCCGCTTGTTGAAGGTCAGGGCAACTTTGGTTCAATAGACGGAGACCCCCCCGCGGCAATGCGTTACACCGAAGCCAAGCTTCAGTTGCTGGGCGAAGAGATGCTGGCAGATATCAACGAGGAAACGGTTGACTGGATGCCTAACTTTGACGAATCTCTTATGGAGCCTGCGGTGCTTCCTTCGCGTATCCCCAATCTGCTTGTGAACGGCACCACAGGCATAGCCGTAGGTATGGCTACCAATATGCCGCCGCACAATTTGGGCGAGGCAATAGATGTTTGCTGTGCTTTGCTTTCTAATCCCGAGACGGAGCTTTCGGAGCTTGTAAGGCTTATGCCGGGGCCTGATTTCCCGACAGGCGGAATTATCATGGGCAGAGACGGTATTATGGACGCCTACAGAACGGGCAGGGGTAAGATAATTCTGAGAGGCCGCGCGGAGATTGTTGAAGGAAACCGCGGCAGGAATTCTATCGTTATCACGGAGATTCCGTATGCGGTGAATAAAACGACGTTTATTGAAACGATTGCGAAGTGCGTTCAGGCAGGGCAGATTGACGGTGTTTCAGACCTGCGCGACGAGTCCGACCGCGAAGGTATGCGTATCGTTATAGACACGAAGGCTGACGCGGATCCCAATCTTGTGCTCCGCCAGCTTTACAACCGCACCCAGCTTCAGACGACTTTCGGCGTTATAAACCTTGCCATTCTTGACGGTCAGACGCGCGAACTTAATCTTAAAGAGATGGTCGGAATATTCCTTGACCACCGCCGCGAGGTTGTGCGCCGCCGCACCGAATTCCGTCTGCGCAAGGCGGAGGAACGCGCTCATATCGTCGAAGGTTTGCTTAAGGCGCTTGACATAATCGACGAAGTCATACGCACGATTAAATCCTCAGAAAATGCGGTTACCGCAAGAAATGCCCTTGTTGCCAATCTCGGCTTTACCGAAATTCAGGCGCAGGCAATTCTTGACATGAAACTGCACAGACTTACCGGACTTGAAAGAAATAAGCTTGATACGGAAATGAAACAGCTGCAGGCTGACATTGCGCGTTACAGGGATATTCTCGGCAGCAGTTTTGTGCTTGACTCGGTAGTTAAGAGCGAGCTTGTTGAAATTAAGGAACAGTACGGGGACAAACGCCGCACGGATATTGAAGACGGCGGTCTTGAAGAGGTCAACGACGAGGATCTCATTCCTGAGGAGGATATCGTTATCGCCCTCAGCCGTGACGGTTACGTCAGAAGAATGCCGCTTGCCGACTACCGCGTGCAGGGACGCGGCGGAAAAGGAGTGAAAGGCGTTGCCACGAAAGCGGAAGACGAGGTTGCAATTCTTGAAACTACCACCACGCACCGCCAGCTTTTCCTCTTCACGGACAAAGGCAAGGTCTACGGAATGAAAGGCTACATGATTCCACAGCCGAAGACCGGAAAAGGCAAGCTGATTTCAACGCTTGTGCAGCTTGAACAGGACGAAAAGGTTGTTGCCGTTAAAGACAAGGACGCAAACGACGCTAAGTATATTTTCTTCGTTACGAAAAACGGTATAGCCAAGAGACTGCCCGTTGAAGAGCTTGACGGGCTTACAAGGGCAGGCAGACGCGTGCTCGGACTTACCGACGGCGACAACATTGCAAGAATCCGCGTCACGCACGGAAATGACGAACTGCTGTTTACAACGGCAAAGGGGCAGACGATACGCGTTCCCGAAGACGAATTCCGCCCGCTCGGCAGGCAGGCGCAGGGCGTTAAAGGCATACGCCTTGACGACGGCGACACTGTTGTCGGCTGCGACGTTGTTACAGAGGGCTATCAGGTGCTTTTCATTTCCGCAAAGGGAATAGGCAAACGCACGGAATATTCAGAGTTCACCACGCATCATCGCGGAGGCTACGGAGTGCGTTCAATGAAACTGACCGCAAAAACCGGAGACCTTATCGGCGCGTGGGGCGTTGACGACGAAGAAGAGATAATTATCATATCGGCAAACGGACGCATAGTCCGCATACCGGTGAAACAGATTTCAATCCTCAGCCGTACTGCAACGGGCTATACCGTAGCGCGGCTTGACGAGGGCGATACTATTGCGGACATCAGCATAGTCCGCGAAGTAGAGGAGGATTAGCGCTTGTTTAAAATCTCGCGCTACGGATGGTTTGAGGTAGGCGTGTTCGGCTTTGTTTTTGCCGCCGCCTGCTTCACGTCAAAATGCCTGGCATGTTTTCTGTTTTTCCCGCTTGCTTTTTTCATCTATTTCTTCCGCGACCCTGACAGGGAGCCTGAAGGAGAAGGCTGGCTGTCGCCGGCTGACGGCAGGGTGGTTGAAATTATTGACACGGAACACGAATATTTGGGCAAGGCTGTTAAAATAGGTATTTTTATGAACGGCTGGGACGTTCACGTAAACCGTTTCCCGTTCATGGGAACAGTTGAATACGTAAGATACATGCCCGGAAAAAAGAAGGTGGCGTTTGCACCTAAAGCAAGCGACGTGAACGAAAGATTTTACGTCGGAGCAAGATCTGAGGACGGGCGTTTCCTTCTCTGCCAGATAGCGGGCATTATGGCGCGCCGCATTACCAAAGACGTTGCGATAGGCGACGAATACGGACGCGGCGAACGCTACGGAATGATTAAACTCGGCTCAAAGGTTGACCTGTATCTGCCTGCTTCAATACGGCCGGTTGTCAACACAGGCGACCGCGTTAAGGCAGGGCAGACTGTAATAGGGGTGAAAAGAATTGAAAGAACAGAGTAACGGAAAAATTCCGGTAAACGTTGTTATACCGAATATGATTACAAGCGGGAGCGTTTTCTGCGGCATCGCGTCTCTTGTCATGACGCAGCACTGCAGATTTAACGCGGCCGCTTTGCTGATATTCTTCGCTGTTTTCTTCGACGTTATGGACGGAAGAGTAGCCCGCAAACTGAACGGAAGCAGTGCTTTCGGAGAGCAGCTTGACAGTCTTGCCGACGCACTCAGCTTCGGGGCGGCGCCTGCAATTCTTGTTTATTCCGCGTATCTTTCCAACACAGGCATAAATTCAACCTATCTCGGCGGCGCTGCTGATTCTCTCGGGATTATGGCAGCAGCGTTTTTCACGCTTTGCGGAATTCTCCGCCTTGCCCGCTTCAACGTTTGCCACATTCCCGAGGGGCCTTTTCAGGGGCTGCCTATACCTGCCGGCGGTTTGACGCTTGCCTCGCTTGTGCTTGCGCGCTTTCAGCTTTCGCCGCTGGTTGTGATGTTCGGAATGTTTTTTGTCGGCGTGCTTATGGTCAGTTCCGTGCCTTACTGCAACGCGAAAAAAATGCACAGCGGAAACGTGATAAAAGGACGATTCTATTCCGTTATCGCTTTGATAGCGGCTATTTTCTTCTTCCTGCGCTTCAGAGGTTTTATTGTTGTTTCGCTTATATACATTGCAACAGGTCTTTTCGGCATAGATCTTGCCAAATGGGCAACAAAAGAAGATACAGCCGAAATTAAGGAATAGAAATTATTGCATAAACGGGGGAATGCTGAAAAATGAAAAAAATTATGACAGGCAACGAAGCAATAGCACGGGGCGCATGGGAAGCGGGACTGCACGTTGCGGCAGCCTATCCCGGAACTCCGTCCACTGAAATTCTGGAAAACATATCAACTTATCCTGAAATCTACTGCGAATGGGCACCGAACGAAAAGGTGGCGGTCGAGGTGGGCGCGGGGGCTGCTTTTGCCGGTGCCAGAGCCATGTCCGCCATGAAGCACGTCGGGCTTAACGTTGCTGCAGACCCGTTTTTCACCCTCGCTTACACCGGAATTTCCGGCGGCTACGTAATAAACGTCGCCGATGACCCAGGCATGTTCAGCTCACAGAACGAGCAGGACAGCCGTTTCTACGCTTCCCACGCGAAGGTTCCCATGCTTGAGCCTTCAGACAGCCAGGAAGCTCACGATTTTATAAAAAAAGCTTTTGAAATATCCGAAAAATTTGACGCTCCGGTGCTTTTCCGCGTAAGCACGCGCGTATGCCACAGCAAATCTCTTGTTGAAACAGGCGAAAGAACGGAAATCGCGGTGAAACCGTATTCCAAAAACACTCCGAAATACGTTATGTCGCCGGCAAACGCAAAACAGAGAAAGATTGTTCTGGAGCAGAGGCTTAAGGATTTGCAGGCTTTCAGCGAAACAACCGAGCTTAACCGCACGGAAAACAACGGCAGCAAAATAGGCGTTATCACAAGCGGAATTTCCTACCAGCACGCGCAGGAAGTGTTCGGCGGCACGGTTGACTATCTCAAACTTGGCTTCACCTTCCCGCTTCCGCCGGAGCTTATGCTGAATTTTGCCGCGGCGCATGACGAAATATACGTTATAGAAGAAAACGAGCCTTATCTTGAAGGTTTTGCCAAACAGCTCGGAATAGACTGCGTCGGCAGGGAAAAACTTCCGTTTGTCGGCGAGCTTACGCCTGAAATCATCCGCCGCGCCTTTGTTCCTGCGTCTGAGGAAACAGGCGGCTACGCTGTTGAAGCCAAGGCTCCTCCCCGTCCGCCTGTGCTTTGCCCGGGCTGCACGCACAGAGGTTTCTTCTACGAAATAGCAAAATACAAAGAGAAAATCATAACGACCGCTGACATCGGCTGCTATACGCTTGGCTCGGTTCCACCGCTTGGCGTGAACGACAGCGTGCTCTGCATGGGCGCTTCAATTTCGGGCGGCATAGGCTTCCGCAAAGCGCTTGACAAAGCTGGCGACAGCAGAAAGGTATTCGCCGTTATCGGTGACTCCACCTTCTTCCATTCAGGCATAACAGGACTTATAGACGCAGTTGTCAATAAAGCGGATATTGTCGTCAACATTCTTGACAACCGCATTACGGCAATGACAGGACACCAGGAAAACCCCGGCACAGGCAGAACTCTTATGGGAGAGCCGACACACCAGGTTGACCTTGAGGCGCTGTGTCTTGCCTGCGGCATCAAAAAAGAAAATCTGCGCGTCATAGACCCGTACAATCTCAAAGAAACGGCAGAGGCGGTAAAAGCAGGTTATGAAGCCAAAGAACCGTTCGTAATCATAACAAAACGCCCCTGCGCGCTTATCAAAGAAGTGATGAAGGAACGCGCGAAGATGAAATGCGCCGTTGACAGGGAAAAATGCGTTGGCTGCAAGCTCTGCCTCAAAGCGGGCTGCCCCGCGCTTATGGTTGAAGACGGCAAGGCAAAGATAGATACGGCAATGTGCAACGGCTGTGAAATCTGCGCTCAGATTTGCCCCAAAAAAGCCATTTCAAGGGAGGATCTGTAAGATGAACGACACCAAAAGTATTCTGCTTGTAGGCGTTGGCGGACAGGGAACAATCCTTGCTTCCAAAATTCTCTCCGAAGGTCTTGCCCGCAAAGGCTTTGACATCAAAATGTCGGAAATACACGGAATGTCGCAGCGCGGCGGCTCTGTTTCAACCCACGTGCGCTACGGCTCAAAGGTTGCTTCCCCGATAGTTTCCGAAGGAGAAGCGGACGTTCTCGTTGCATTTGAAAAATCAGAGGCAGTTCGCTGGCTCAATTATCTCAAAAAAGGCGGCTGGCTTGTCGTCAACAACTACGAAATAAAATCGCTGCCGGTGCTGACAGGACTTGCGGAATATCCTGAACAGGTAATTGAGCAGCTTAACGCGGCAGTTGAAAACGTTAAAATATTCAACGCCACTCAGATAGCGCGTGAACTCGGCAACGAAAGAGCGCAGAACATAGTGCTTCTCGGAGCGCTCATAAAGGCGCTCGGCATTGCAGACATGGACTGGGACAGCGTGCTTGAACAGCTTATGCCGGCAAAGGTTGTTGAGCTTAACAAAAAAGCGCTTCACGCAGGTATGGAGCAGTAGAATACATAACAGTATGTTGTATTCAGGCTGTGCAGTCTGCAGAAAATAGAGTTTAGAATAAGAAAAATCCGCCGTTAAGGCGGATTTTTGTTTTCATTGTGTAAAATCTTTTTTGTTTTGCGCTCCAAAATTGGTTATTGGTAATTTGTAATTGGTAATTTTTTACGCGCTGTGCGTGAATTTTGTAGCGCCTCGTTCGTCATAGGTGTAGATTGTTCCGCCGACGCGTACGTTGACTGTTGTTCCGGTATAGCCGTGGAGCTCGCCTGTTTTTGTGTAAAGCACGCGGTTGCTCTCATCGTAGACGTAAACTGAGGAACCTTTCTGAATTGCGACTGCTATGGACATTTTTCAGTCTCCTTTCGCTGTTTTGCAGATATTTAACCGCAGAAATTCTGCATATTGAGTTTTACTGCTTTGCCGAGCCTGCGTTTTGTGGCAAGCAGAAGAAGGTTTGAGAGCAGAAGCGCAACTGTCAGGGGACCTACGCCTCCAGGCACCGGCGAAAGCGCCTCAACGCAGTTGTCTTCGCACGGCGCAACGTCGCCCGTCAGCTTTCCGTCAACGAAATTTGTGCCGACATCAGCGACCCAAGCGCTTTTTTTAAGTTTTCGCTGGTCTATGATTCCTGCCTGTCCGGCTGCCGAAATAACAACGTCGGCGTCTGCAAGAGCCTTGTCAAAGGCTTCCTGCGAGGTGCGCGTGTGGCATACGGTCACGGTCGCCTGACGGTGGAGCATGAGCAGGGCGGCTGCCCTTCCTACGTTCGGGCTTCTGCCGACTATCGTGCAGCGTTTGCCCTCAAAGCTTTTCATGCCGTAATATTCAAGCAGCAGAACGGCGGAATTAGCCGTGCAGGGCAGTGGTATATCCGTCTCACCGAGATACATTCGCCCGAGATTTTCAGGCAGAATACCCTCAATATCCTTTTCAGGAGGAATAACCGCGCGTATTTCGCCGGCGTTCCAGCCCTTCGGAAGCGGTGTCATAAGAATAATCGCGTCAATGTCGGGATTTTCGGCGATTTTGCCAAATTCCGCCGTGAATTGTTCCTTTGATATATCAGCCGGAAACTGAATATGCTCGGCGCATGCGCCGACGCTATGTGCCGCTTTTATCTGGCTTCCGACGTAATTCAGCGAGGCAGGATCGCTCCCCACCTGCACCGCGGCAAGCTTCGGAACAAAAGAAAGCTGCGATATTTCAGAGGCAATCCATTCGCGTATCTGTTTTGCCGGAGTCTTTCCTTCAAGTAACCGTGTCATCGCCGCGCCCTTGCTCCCTTCACGGCTTCATTGACCTTTGTGAGGTAACTGCCTATTCCATCGTGTACAACCAAATCTGCAATACAGTCCATCGGAGTTTCATCGCGGTTGATAATTACAAGCTTTGCGCCGCATTGCTTTGCCTGGCGCGGAAAATAGTTCGCCGGCGAAACTGTCAGCGAAGAACCGAAAACGATAAACGTGTCACAGCGTGAACTCCAGCGGTCGGCAAGCGTTAAAGGCTCGTTCGGCAGCATTTCCCCGAACAAAACTATTCCGGGGCGCAGCTTTCCGCCGCATTCGCAGCGTTCCCCGTTCAAAAAGTCTTCGTCTGTATCGTAAAGCTTTCCGCATTTCTGGCAGCGCACGGGAAGCATGCTTCCGTGCAGCTCTGCGACTTTCACTGAGCCTGCGCGCTGGTGCAGCCTGTCAATATTCTGCGTTATCACTCCGATGAGATACCCTTCCTTTTCCCATTCGGCGATAATTTTATGTCCTGCGTTCGGCTTGATGCTTTCGGGAACGTAAAGCCTTGCCTTGTAAAAAGAGCAGAAATTATCGTAGTTGCGCAGCACGGCGTCTATGGAGCACATCTCCATAGGGTCTGCTTCAGCCCAAAGCCCCGTGCGCGAACGGAAATCCTGAAGTCCTGATTCCGTGCTGAGACCTGCGCCCGAAAAAACCGCGACGTTTCCGGCTTTGACGCGTTCCGCAAGCCAGCTTATGCCTTCCTCGCAATTCATTTCATACCGCCCCCTTTTTGTCTTGTTTCATTATACATTAATCTGAGGGATTAAATTCATAAAACTGACAAGGTACCGTATTTTTGTTCGTGCCGCCGCAAAAGTTGCAGAACAACCGGAAAACGGAGCAGATGCCTGGCATAATTACGGCACTTTTTGTTCGTTTTAGAGTATAATTAACGCGGTTGCAGAATTTATACAAAGAGGTGTTGTCTCATGGAAATCAAATTTGCTGACAGCAGTTTTGAGCTTTGCAATTACGAAGCCGCCGCGTTTGTTGTTTACGACGGTGAAGCTGAGTTTGGAACGCTGTGCGAGTCAAAAGCGCAGGAAGTCCGCAAGGCTCTTGCCGACATGAATTTCAGCGGAAAAGCCGGAAGCGTTTGCAAGGTTGCGGCAAACTGCAAATCTGTGAAATTTATAATAGCTTCGGGCGCGGGCAAAAAAACTTGTCCCAACAGGCTTGACCACGTACGTACGGCTGCTTACAGCGCCGTTCGCAAGGCGGCGGATTACGGCTGCAAAAGCGTTGCGCTTTGGCTTCCCGACGGAAAGGAAGCAGAATACTGCCGCGCCGCGGCTGAGGGCGCTGTTCTTGCCGGCTACCGCTTTGACAAATATCTCACGAACAAGGATGGCGACCATTTCACGGTTCCCGAGGTAACTTTTGTAAATGCCGACGAAGCGGCGGCGCGCGAAGGGCAGATTATCGCCGAATCGCAGAATTTCGCGCGCAGTATCGCAAACGAGCCCGCGAACAAGGTCTCGCCTGCGGTGCTTGCCGAAAAGGCGCAGGCGCTTGCCGCCGAGCTTGGACTCTCGTGCGAAATATGGGACGAAAATAAAGCGGAAGCCGAACGCATGGGGGCGTTCCTTGCCGTAGGCAGCGGCTCCGCAAATCCTCCGCGTTTCATAAAGCTTGAATACGCGCCGGAGAACGCGAAGAAACATATCGTGCTTGTCGGCAAGGGGCTGACCTTTGACAGCGGCGGACTTGACATTAAACCTGAGAATTTCATGCTTACGATGAAGGGCGACAAAACGGGAGCCTGTACAGTGCTTGGGGCAATCCGCGCCGCCGCTTTGCTTAAGCTTCCGGTCAAGGTGTCTGTTGTTATAGCCGCCGCCGAAAATATGCCGTCAGGCAGCGCATTCCGCCCGGACGACATACTCACGGCGCGCAACGGCAAGACGATAGAGGTCGTCAATACGGACGCCGAAGGGCGTCTCACGCTTGCGGATGCTCTCTGTTTCGCAAGCGAGCTGAAACCTGATTTAATTATTGATATAGCCACCCTTACAGGTGCCTGCGCGGTTGCCCTCGGAAATTCCACGGCAGGCATATTCTCAAACAACGACGAAGCGGCAGACTGTGTTCTTTCAGCCGGAAAACGCGCCGGAGAAGGGCTTTGGAGACTTCCGATGACAGACAAAAATCTCCGTGAATCAATCAAGGGACCTTTTGCAGATGTTTTGAACTGCGGAGAACGCTACGGAGGGGCAATAACAGCGGCTATGTTCCTTGAGGAATTTGTCGCGGACGAGACCCCGTGGGTGCATATTGACATAGCCGGCGCGGATTTTATTTCCAAGCCGTGGGGATATTACTGCAAAGGAATGACCGCATTCGGCACAAGAACGCTGATTAACGTTCTCTGCGGAAAATAACGCAAAATCTGCCGGCGGTTATATAAAAACTGCTTTTCTGACTGCACGGGAGGCTTAATGGAGCATACTGCAAAGGAAATTACAGGACAGATTGACCGTGTGACGTTTTACAGCGAGGAAAACGGCTACGGCGTGCTGAAGCTTCAGGTGAACGGCTATACGGAGCCGGTCACCGCCGTTGGCATTTTCCCCAAGCCAGCAGTCGGAGAAGTGCTGAAGCTGACAGGCAGCTGGATTGTGCACCAGCGTTTCGGCGAGCAGTTTAAGGCTGAAAGCTGCGAAACGGTAACGCCTTCAACGGTCGGCGGCATAGAGAAATTTCTTTCCTCAGGGCTTATAAAGGGCATAGGCCCTGTAGCCGCTGCTAAAATTGTGCAGAAATTCGGCGAAGACACGCTGCGAGTTCTGGACGAGGAAAGCTACCGGCTGCTGGAAGTCAGCGGAATCGGCCCCAAAACAATAGAAATGATAAAGGCGTCCTGGTGTGAGCAGAAGGAAATACGCGAGGTAATAGTCTTTCTGCAATCCTACGGCGTTTCAACCGGCTACGCGATAAGGGCGTGGAAGCAGTACGGCGCGATGACGCTTCAGGTGCTTAAAGAAAACCCGTACAGGCTTGCGATAGACATCTTCGGGATAGGCTTTCTTACGGCAGACAAAATCGCGACAAGCCTCGGCTTCGCGTCAGATTCGCCCGTGCGCGTCCGCGTAGGCATTCTGCATGTGCTGAACAGCTTTGTCGGCGAAGGCAGCGTCTATGTTCCGGTTGACGAACTCACAAAAGCCGCCGCGGAGCTGCTCGGCGTAGCCGCGGAGCTTGCGGAAGCCGGTATAGAGCAGGCGAGGCTTGCCGCGGAAATCGTCGTTGAATGGTACAAAAACGACAAAGGCGAAGACGACATGGCGGTATATCTGCCTGCGTTTCAGTACGCGGAAGAACACTCGGCAAAAAAACTGCTTGAGCTTGTTTCAAACCCCTACAACAGACAGTACGTTGACGTTGACTCGGCGGTTGCATGGGCTGAAAACGAACTCGGAATAAAATTTGCCGACGCCCAGCGCGAAACTGTCCGCGCCGCCGTAAATTCGCAGGTAATGGTCATTACAGGAGGCCCGGGAACAGGAAAAACCACACTTATACGCGCCATTTTGAAACTGCGCGAGGCAAACGGCTACACGGTAATGCTTGCCGCCCCAACGGGGCGCGCCGCGAAGCGTATGAGCGAAGCAACGGGGCACGAAGCGAAAACGATACACAGACTGCTTGAATACGTTGCCGCAGGCGGCGAAAACGGAGATTTCCTGCGCGACGAAAATAATCCGCTGGAATGCGATCTTCTGATAGTTGACGAAGCCTCAATGATAGACCAGATACTTTTCTACCATCTGCTTCAGGCGCTTCCTCCCAAGGCGTCGCTGATACTTGTCGGAGACGTCAACCAGCTGCCGTCCGTAGGCGCCGGAAACGTGCTTGCTGACGTCATAGAATCGGGCGTATGCCACGTTTCTGTACTCGGCGAAATTTTCCGTCAGTCGCAGGAAAGCAGGATAATAGTCAACGCGCACCGCATAAATAACGGCGAAATGCCGCTTGTCGACGATGACTACGCGTCAGGACTGAAAGACTTTTACATTATTCAGCAGGAGGATCCCGACAAGGCGCTTGAAACCATACGGACGCTTGTAACGGAAAAAATACCGCAGCGTTTTAAATTCAACCCTCTGACGGACGTTCAGGTGCTTACCCCGATGCACAGGGGAAGCGCCGGAACAATAAAGCTCAACGAAGAACTGCAGAAACTGCTCAACAAAACGGGCGGAGCCTCCGTGCAGAAAATGGGGCGCACCTTCCGCGAGGGCGACAAGGTAATGCAGCTGAGAAACAACTATGACAAAGACGTATACAACGGCGATATAGGAATTGTGTACAATGTAGACGGCGAAAGGGAACAGGTTATCGTGAAAATGGACAACGGACTTGTCTCCTACGAATTCGGCGAGCTTGACGAACTCGTCCACGCCTACGCGGTATCTATCCATAAATCGCAGGGCTCGGAATATCCCGCGGTTATAATTCCGTTCCTCACCCAGCACTACGTAATGCTACAGCGCAATCTGCTCTACACGGCGGTTACGCGCGGCAAGAAACTTGTTATAATAGTCGGCAGCCGCAAGGCAATCGCTATGGCTGTCAAAAACGACAACACCGGCAAGCGTTGGACAAGGCTTGCCGAAAGACTGAAAAGAGGCGCTTAAAATGAAAAAATTGTGTGCAATTATATCTCTTATGTTTCTGCTGGCAGCGGCGCTGCCAGCATTCTCCGCAGACATACTCGGCGCGGAAGCAAAAATGAAAACGGCGGAATACTGGATTTCGCGCGTGCAGAATCCGGACACCGTGATTATGACACCGGAAGAAATACAGGAATTCAACGCAAAGATACTTGTAACGCCGAGCACCTACTGCAAAAACCTGACGGAATATTATCCTGAAACATTAACGGCTGAAAGGGTGCTGAAATCAATAAGCGTTGAAAAAAAGCTGATGCCGAAGAATTACGTCAACGGCAAACCCGTGACAAAAGCTTTTCTCAACGGTATTACTGAAGAATGCAACCTTGATGCTGTGCAAGACGAAATGCCTGTGCGCTACGCCTTTGCGGCGAGAAACAGCATGATGAAAATAGTTCCTACCTCAAAATCGTCGCACAAATCGCCGAACGACAAACTCTTTGACCGCTATACGGAGAGCTTTATAAAGATATGGGAGCCTCTTGCCGTACTCCACACCTCGCGTTCGGGCAAATGGTGCTACGTTGTTTCGTCGAATTCTGACGGCTGGGTGCATACGCAGAATTTGGCTTTCGTTGACAAAGAAACCATGCAGAAATATCTCGATATGCCGTTTATAATAGTAACGGGATCAAAAATATACCCGCGCAGCGGACTGACGGGCGAACGTTATGAGTTCCAGCTCGGCACACGATTCCCCATCGCTGAAGATCAGGACGCGGAACAGAACGGCGTCGGCAGTCTGTCAAGCTATTCCGTTCTGCTTCCGGGAAGAGACGCAAACGGAAACTTCTGTGAAAAGAAGCTTTTAATTCCGTGCTCGATGGACGTACACGAAGGTTTTGTACCCTATACGCAGAGAAACCTGCTGAAACACCTGTTTAAATTTCTGGGTGAACCGTACGGCTGGGGAGGCAGCTTCGGACAATGGGACTGCAGCGCAATGATACACGACGTCTATTCGCTCTTCGGCTTTGCGCTTCCGCGAAACTCAGGCGCTCAGGCACGTATCCCCGGGCTTTCGACAGACACAAGACAAATGAGCGATGAGGAGAAAAGACGGCTGTTTGCAACGCTCCCCGCAGGCACCATACTTCAGATGAACGGACACGTAATGCTCTATCTCGGAACTGTCAACGGCAAACCGTACATATTCCACGAAACCTACTCGACCTTCGGACACAGCGGAGCCTTGAAAGAAATAATAATAAACTGCGCGGTAGTGTCTGATATGGATCTTCGCCGCTCAAACGGACAGAAGATAATCAGCTGCATAAGACGAAGCGTAGCTGTTCAGTAACGGCTTGCAAGTGCAAAGTGAAAAATGCAAAGTGCAAAGTGAAAAATGCAAAGTGCAAAGTGAAAAGTGCAAAGTGCAAAGTGAAAACCTTTTAACAAGGAAGGCGAAGAGAAGGCTTTTGAGAATTTTGCATTATACATTTTATAGATGTACAGTTCAGGCGTAAAATCAGTAAAACTACTGATGCCGTGAAAAAATTCTTCTATATAATTATATTTGCTGACAGAGAAGACTGAACATTACACATCCCCCTTAAGCAGAACAGCGGCGTATGCCGCTGTTTCTGTATTTTATCCTGCCGTTGTTTTCTGTCATACAGTCTATTGTATGTTGTGGTATATAATTACCACTTGACATGTTTTAATCTGTGTGGTATAATATAGTCACGCTCAAGGAAGCCGAAATTATGCAAAACAGCTCTCTTGAAGCGGAAGCAGCCTGTAAAATCGGCATAATGACAGCGTATCAGAGATAATTCTTGCAGTAAATAAATGTGGTAATAAAAAACCACTTGACATATTTCAAAACGTGTGGTATAATATTCCCACAATGAAGAAAGGAGACAGAAAGCAATGACCAGAGAGGAACTTAGAGAGCTTGAAGCGCTGTATGAAACGGAAGGCTGTGTGTTTGCAAGAAATACAGAGCGCAGCTTCCCTCAGGTGCGCGGCAGCCAGTCAGCTTTCTGCAGCCTGCTTTACTCAGCCCTTCTTTTGGCGGCGGCAGAGCAGCCGGACAAACTCAATACCTTTGAGTCTTTTGCCGCCGCCTTCAATATTGACGAACAGCATAAACTGTTCCCGCTTCTCAAGTCCAATGCTTTTGTTTTTGAACTGCTGAACGGGGCGGAACAGTTTCTCGGAGGAAACGAAAAACTGCTCAAATCGTGCCTGCTCTTTCGTCAGTCGGACACGTCCAGGGCAGAGATAAAAAATTCGGCGCAGCGTTATATTAACAGGCTTATCGCAAAACTGCTTGTGCCGGAAAAAGGCGGCATGGTTGTAAATCTTTCTGCCGGACGCGGCAGCTTTATAAGAGACTGTTATTCGGTCTATGGAAACGAAATTTCCTACGGCATATCCGAAAGTGAAGACGATTATTACGTCGCGCTTATCAGGGCAGAACTGCTTGGAATAAACACAGAACAGTTCCGCAGGAATGAAATGCTTGAAAATGAAGGGAGATACAAACGGCTGTTCGTCAGTTATCCGCTTGCCGCAAGGCTCGGTGAAATTCCTGAGCACTGTTCAAAAGCTAAAGCCTTTGCGGCATACAACAAAGAATTTTCTGTCCTTCGCTGTGCGGATTGGTTCTACGCAGGCTACGCGGCAGAGCTGCTTGATTTCGGAGGCAGGGCAGCGCTTATAATGCCTGCGTCGGCGCTTATCAGAAGCGGAGCAGACGATGCCGCAAGAAGAAATCTCATAGAAAACGGCAAAATTGAGGCGGTTATAGAAATAACAGGCTGCCGGTTCTATACAAATACGTCCGTAAAAACCGCGATAGTGGTTCTCGGCAAAGCAAATTCCTCCGTGCGTTTTGTACGTGCAGAGCTTCCGGAAGACGGCACTTTACAGCTTGACGAACAGCAGATTGACGATATCGTTTCAGCTTTCAGACAGGACGGAACTTTTGGCTGCGCGAAAAGTATCAGCATGAGTGTCGGCGGCCTGCTTGCGGCAAATTCCGCAGAACAGAGCGTAAGTATCCGCCTGCAAACGGCTCCAGTATTCTATCCGCAAAGCGGGAAAAAGCTCGGCAGCTGTCTGCAGACCGCTTTCAGGACAAGACTTTTCAGCGGAAAATCGCTTGAAAAATATTTTACTGAAAAAGAAACGCAGATAAAATACCTTGAGCTTTCAAATCTTTCAGACGGCGGAATAAGCGGCAGAATACAATGTCTTGAAAGCTTGCCCGAAAAAAGCGCGGAACTTGGAATACCAGACCTTGCAGCGAACCTGCTGCGTGAAGGAGACCTCCTCGTTTCGCGTATTGGAAATCCCGCCTTCCGTTTCGCCGCGGCGGAATTTGGCGAGGACAAGCCCTTCCAAAAAGGCGACGCGGTAATTCCGAGCAGCAATCTCTTTGTCCTGCGCTTTACGGACGACGTGAACGTATGGTTTGTCAAGGCATATCTTGAAAGCGCCGAGGGGCAGAAACAGATGATGAACCTTTTTGGAAACGGACATCTTAACCTTCTCAGCATGGAGACACTCAAAAGCTGCATCTTTATACCTGACGCCGGACGCGGACAGCAGGACGAGACAGCCGGAGAATACCGCAGACTGCGCGGCGAACTTAAAGCGCTCAGCGAAGCGGCGGACAAAAAATCCATGGAACTGAAAAACTTCTGCGACAACATCGCAAATATGCAAAAACAATAGTCTCTTTCCAGCGCTGCCGCGTACGGCAGAACACTGAATACGGGGCAGCGCAGACCTCCTGTTTACTAAAAAAAATAATTATATCGAACCTCCTATTCACCTTGACACACTCTCCTTTTTGTCCGGCGCTGTTTTCTGCGCTCTTGCGGCGGAAAACAGCGCGGCAAACTACTGCGAAACAGAGAATCAGCAACGAACCATATACAAAAAATATCAAACACAAACTGAAAGGAGTCTTTTTCATGTTCAACGACACAACATTCTACTGCTTTGAGGTTTCCTGCCGCGGCGAGGAAGAAGAAAGCCTTCGCGCAGAGCAGATTCGCGAATACCTTGAAGACCATTCGGGGCGGCGCAGCAGCAGCCCTGCGGGACTTTACCAGATTGCCTCCGACAAAAAAAACAAAACAATAACCTTAGCCGCATTTCCGTGGAACAGCGACAAATACGATGAGAAAAAAATTGTCAGAAGCATACTGGAAGCAGAACTCGGCGCGGACAGAAGCAAAATCAAAAAAATAAGCGCCGCCGAACTTAAAAAATGCTATCCGGAAGCAACGGAAACACTGCGTTCACTCTTCAGAAAAAGAGGCATCAGCTACTCGGAAAAAGGCGGCTTGGAAATAATAGTATCTCTTGAAAGCGAACGCAGTGCAATGTCAAAAATCAAAAAATGCGGCTGTGCGGAATTCGTAGGGGTAGTTGACCGCATGAACAACTGCCTCAGACAGAGCAGAAAAGGCACTCTCAGCTGCGGAACGGTATTTGTCTGCGAAAATACCCATGATGCGGAAAAATACATTAAACTGCTTAAAAACTATCTTGTCGCAAAAGGTGTGGTAAAAGATTTTCGCTACGTTACAGGCGATATTGACAATGCCGTAAAAACAGACAGAAACACAGCCTTCATATACAGAATAGACGATGATTACGACATCGGGGAACACAGCAGACATTTCTTCTCAGCGGACGCGGGAGACCTTTGGAAGCTTCTCGGAAGAAAAACGATTTACTTAACAACAATAAGACCGGAAGAATACAGTAGAATATGCGACAAAGTTTCCTGTTTTGAAACAATTTTCCCCTACGTCGTACGCCTTGAAGAAAGCACGACGGAAGAAAAATTTGAACTTGTCAAAGAAGAAGCGGAAAGCTACGGCTTCACGGCTGACGAAAGTTTCCTCGAAAGCAGTCTGCTTGACGGCAGCATAGGCTGCGTGCTTGAAAAAATCCCCGGCGCAGTCATCAGAAAGCTTGGTAAAAACGGCTGCGACTACGTACTCCGTCCGGAAGATTTGAATACGGCAGAGCCGAAACGCAAAAAGAGAAACGTTTCGGCGCTGGAAGAGCTTGACAGCCTCATCGGGCTTGAAGGAGTAAAAAAGACCGTGCGCGAAATCGCCGCCTGCGTCAGAAAAATGGAAGATGACCCCGACCTCTCGCTTCACATGGTATTCAAGGGGAATCCGGGCACAGGCAAAACAACCGTTGCGCGCATAATCGGACGCATCTTCGGCGAACTCGGCATCCTCAGGCATCCCGACAACTTTGTGGAGGGAGACAGAAGCAGCCTTGTAGCAGGCTACGTCGGACAAACCGCGCTTAAAACGAAAGACCGCATCAAAAAAGCAATGGGCGGAGTCCTCTTCATAGACGAAGCCTACGCACTCTGCGACGGAAACACACATTCCGACATCGACTACGGAAACGAAGCTGTTGCCACTCTGCTTAAAGCAATGGAAGACCACAGACGCGACTTTGTCTGCATACTTGCGGGATATCCGGAAAAAATGGACAAAATGCTTGACATGAACCCGGGCTTCAGAAGCCGCATACTCTTCCACGTTGACTTCCCCGACTACTCGTCGGACGAAATGCTTGAAATACTCCGCGGAATATGCAAAAAAAGCTGCTATCTGCTTGACGACGGCGCGGAAAAGGAAGCGCTTGCTTTCTTCAGCCGCCAGCTTAAAAACGCGGACAAAAATTTCGCCAACGGCAGAACCGTGCGCAACCTCTACGAGCTTGCGAAAACAAAACAGGCGCTGAGAAGCCCCGACAAAAATGACAAAACCTTCACGGCGGAAGACCTTGCCGAAGCCGGAAAAGTGCTTGAGGCGACAAAAACGCAGAAACAGAACAGCAAGCCAATCGGCTTTGCGGCATAACTTGGTAAAACTGAAAATTCAACCTAACGAACGGAGGCAGAAAAAAATGATACCGATGGTAATTGAAAGAACAAACGGCGGGGAACGCGCCATGGACATATACAGCAGACTGCTTAAAGACAGAATAATATTTGTCGGCGGCGAAATAAACGACGAACTTGCAAATGCCGTAACCGCGCAGCTACTCTTCCTTGAAAGCGAAGACGCGGAAAAAGAAATCAGCCTCTACGTCAACAGCCCCGGAGGAAGCGTAAGCGCCGGACTTGCGATATACGACACAATGAACTACGTAAAGCCTGACGTATCGACAATCTGCGTCGGCTGCGCGGCAAGCATGGGAGCCGTCCTGCTTTCGGCGGGGGCAAAAGGAAAACGCTTTGTACTGCCGACCTCGCGCGTAATGATACACCAGCCTCTCGGAGGAGCGGCGGGACAGGCGAGCGACATAGAAATCCGCGCGAAAGAAATACTCAAAACAAAAGCAATGCTGAACAAAATTCTTGCCGAAAACAGCGGGCAGCCGTTTGAAAAAATCGCGGCGGACACCGACAGAGACTACTTCCTCACGGCGGAACAGGCAGTCGCCTACGGGCTTGCCGACAAAGTAATCAGAAGAAAACAGGCTTAGAACTGACAGAAAGGAGCTGCCAAAATGCTGAGCGAACTTGAAAAAATTGACTGGCTTGTACTGGGTGAAACATCGGACGTTGCGGAAGAAGACCTCGACCGCCCCTATGCGTACCTTGACAGAATATACACGCGCCGCGAATTTGAAAAAACAGCGGAAGAAGGCTGCGCCCTGTACAGCGCATGCCAAAAAAAACGCGCGGAAAAACGCGCTGCTGACGTTAAACTGTTCTTTGACAATATAGACATGCTTATGCAGCACAGAGAAGAAATATATGCGGACAAAGAGCTTGCCGGCAGCAACCCTCTCGGCTTTGAGCGGCTTCGCAAACTCATCCTTGGAATGTACGACGGCTACTCCCTGACACTTGAAGGTATGCTCAGGCTTTGGGCAAACGGTGCATGGAAAGGCAAATGCCCCGAATGTGAAACTGAAAGCTACCTGTTCAGATACGGATTGTTCGGCGCGTTTATCTGGTGTCCGAAATGCGGTAAAGTACAGGAACTGCACTGCACGGAACTGCTCCGTGTTGACCCTGAAAGCACGGCAGCATGCAAAATATTCTGCGAGTACGAAGAAGTTCAAAAAAAATATGGCGTACAAACCGGCGGAGGCTTTACGCTGCAGGGCAGAAGCGGGCCAATGATAAGCTTCTCAGCAGCACAGAAAGAAAAAACGGAGCAGAAAAAAAGCAAAAACAAAAAGAAAAAAGAAACACTGTCAGGCTTCAAAGAATTTGCCGAAAGCACGCGCGAATACAGCGAGCTTCCGCGCGAAGAAGTAATCGGGCGCGCACGCTTTGAAATGGCGAAAAAGCACGGTAAGCTTATTGCTGAAATACTGGAAGACATCGAAGAAATGAAAGCGTTTCTTGCGGATGAAACGCCGAGCGAAACGCAGAAGTTTTTCGCCGGACTGAACGAAAAAATAAAACAGAACTGAGACGAAAGACGAACGAAAAGGCAGGGACAAACGTGGACGCGGAAAACAAGAAACCTTACGTAGGCTTCAGAAAAATAATACTCAATACGGCGGAAGAAATGGCGGAGAACAAATACCCGGGCAAAACCGACCTTCACGCGCTGGTATGGAGCAAACTTGCGCACTGCACGGGAGGCTCCATCGCAGGCATGCGCTGTATCAACCAAAATATAGCCGCTGACCTGAGAACCCTCGTAAAAACAGGCGAACTTGAATGTAAAACGTACTACTTGTACGAAGAACCTGAATACAAAAAAGAACGCTACGACCGTTTTCCCCTGCAGCGCAGCAGAAAACGGCAGGAATTTAAACTGCTGCTGACGAACAAGGTCTATGCGCCATTCTCAAAAGAACTGCGCGAAACAAAAATTGAACTTGAAAAAGAATGTATCGAAAAACATCTTCTCACACCCGAAATAGTGCAGCGTTACATGAAATTCAACGAACTGCTGCCCAATAGACACAAATACAAAAACATCTTCCGCCACGTCTCTTACTGCCTCTCCGGAAACGGACGCACCTTCGGCAAAATCTGCTTTGGAAGCGCAAACTTCGGCGTTTCAAAACCGAAAAAAATAACCGAAGAACAGAAAAACGCGCTGCTTGAACTCTGCGAAATAGACAGGGAAAAATTTGAAGACACAATGTTTGACGCGAAAGACGACGGTACGGCGGTAAAATTCGTTGTCAAAATCATACTCTACTGCTTACTGTGCGGCACTCCCCTTATCCGAAGAAAATACGTCTACACCCTGCCGCACCGCAGAAAAAGGTGACAAAATGAACAGAAAAAAAGCCAAAAAACGTCTCAGACTGCGTTTTGAAAAAACGCAGATGAAAAAAACAAAGCGCTCGTTTCATACAGAGCCGTTTCCGCCGAAACTTGCGGAGCTTGGGCTAACGCCTGAAATGTACCATCTTGCCGGAATTTACTTTAACGCGGACAAATTTGCCGGCGGCAGATGCCGGCAGAGAAACAGGCAGTACAGAAAAAACTGGGGATTCAACTACACCTCGCTGATAGGACTTTATCACACAATCGCCCTGTTCATCTATCCGCGGCTTGTCGCGCTAAAAGAACTCAAACAGGGCTACCCTGCTGAACTGACCGTGGAGGAATGGGATCAGATACTCGACAAAATGATTGCCGGCTTCCGTTCAATCATATACGAAGCGGAAAATCCCGACATTGAAAACTACGAAAACATTGAGGACGAGACAATAAAACTTTTTGCGCAGTGGTACGGGCATCTTTGGCTGTAAAGCGCTGCACAAACTCAAAGGGGACGGCGGAATGTCACTCGACAAGGCTATTGAACACAAAAAGGAACAGAGAAAAAAAGACAGCTGGAAGCACTTTATGCATGCAGACGGCTGCCTCTGGTGCAAAAGAAACCTGAGGCACAGTCTCATCAAAGAACGCGCAAGAACAGACGCAGAACTCAGAACCTTTGCCGACGAAGACGCGCCCAACCGCGTAACATTCATAAAAAAATCGCGCAGGGTTCACAGCAGAATGCAGGAAACGAAATAATAAACTATAATGACAGACAAAGAAAGGAAGACAAAATGACAGGAATAATCGTATGCGGTGGCAGAGATTTTAACGACTGGCAGCTGCTTGAAGCGAGCCTTGACACAATACTGCTTGGAATTGACGACGAAATAGAAATAATAACGGGCGGGGCAAAAGGCGCGGACGCGCTTGCCAAAAAATACGCGCAGGAAAATGGGTATTCGCTCAAAGAATTTCGCGCAGACTGGAAACGCTACCGCAAAGGCGCAGGGCCTGTACGCAATGCCGAAATGCTGAAATACGCGCTTACGCTTGAAAACGCCATGGTCGCAGGCTTTTGGGACGGAAAAAGCCGCGGTACGGCAGACATGCTTCAAAAAGCCCGCGCCAAAGGCGTAAAAACCTACGAAATCCACTATGAAAAATAACGAAATTCCCAAAATGATATTCATTTTTTGGATTAGGTTGCTATAATAAGATGGAAGACAATGAAGAAAAAATTGGTGCGCGGGGAATAGGCAGGGAGATGACAAACAGAATCAGCAAACAACACAGCACAGAGTGAGAAGCGAATAGTGTATTTCTCTGCCACAAAAAAAAGAAATTTATCCTCATTAAAGCATTTGAATAATACCTGTTATTTATTTTTTATAGGGGGCACAATATATGAAACTAACCGAAAAGGTAATAAAATGTCTTAAGTCTAAAAAATCTCAGAAATGTACAGCTAATGAAATATCGATATGGATATGGGAAAATTATAATGAATATTGTCTGGAAAAAATGCGGAATACAAAAGCAAAAACTAAGGAAGATGTAATAAAACAAATTGCAGCAGAGATTGGCAGAAGCAGGAGTGAATTGGAAAGTAAATATAATGTAATAAGCATTACTGACAAAAGGCCATATAGCTATTATATGCTTGAAAATCTAGATGTTAATGCTTCTAACCGCGAAGAAAAAATTGTACGTAACAAAATTTGGTTTGGGGCTCCGGGGACTGGAAAAAGTTACAAACTCAATAAAGAAACAAAAAACTTCCTCGGTGAAGAAAAATTTGAAACAAATCATGAACGTGTTACGTTTCACCCAGATTATTCGTACGCAAATTTTGTCGGAACATATAAACCTATTATGACAAAAGTTGAGAGTAAAGATAACATTTCGTATAAATATGTTCCAGGACCTTTTATGCGTGTGCTTGTAAGGGCGCTGAACAATCCCAAACAAAATTTTGTCTTGATTATTGAAGAAATTAACCGTGCTAATACCGCAGCGGTGTTTGGCGATATATTCCAGTTGCTTGACCGTAATCCTGAGGGAAATAGTGAATATCCGATAGCTGTTTCCGAAGACATTAAACATTATCTTGAAGATGTCAACTTAAATGGTGATGCGAAGAAAAAATTAAAAGCCTGTACTGAACTTATTATCCCGTCAAATATGTATATTTGGGCAACGATGAACAGCGCAGACCAAGGGGTGTTTCCTATGGACACGGCTTTCAAACGCCGTTGGGATTTTGAATATATGGATATTAATGCTGGAGAAGCAGAAATCGCCGATTTTGAGTTTGATACGATAAATTGGAACAATATTCGTAAAGCGATAAACGATGCTCTTGCAGAACAGAAAATTAACGAAGACAAACTAATGGGGGCGTATTTCCTTTCTAAATCATTGCTGGAAAGCAAAGATAACAAACAGTTTGTCTCAGCCTTTAAATCCAAAGTTCTTATGTATCTGTATGAAGACGCTGCCAAAATGAAGAGAGATCAAATATTCTTTGCAGCCGGCAAACGCTATTCTGAAATTTGCAAGAAATTTGATACAGATGGAATACAAGTATTTAACAATGACATTCAGAACAAATATAAAGAACTGAAGTCACAGAGTGACGAACAGAATAAGGAATAATGGAAGCAAAATATAAGCCAATATATCTGCATGAAGGGCAATATTTGTTGTCTGAATTACAAAATGCCCTTAACAATAGCGCTGACATTACCAAAAAACTGATAGCCAAAATAAAAGAGTTTGGTATTCTTCGGCGCATACGTAAACAATCAAGTGATAAAGATATTTCTGAACTTGCCGATGCAGATTATGTTGTTACTGACACTAAAGATGACGATGTCTATGTCGTCAAATTTGTTGGTATTGTTATCGTAGATAGTGTGGTCTTAATCTGTTATCCTAAATATCTTCCTCGCCAAGACCCTTCTAAAGAGACTGTCTGTCAAATTTTCCGGGTTCTTGCAAAATACAACAACTCAACAGAACAAAATCTCAATATGTTTGATGAAAATACAGATGGTATGACAAATCTGCTTACTGTTATGTTGTTTCTTTTGCATGATTATTTTGAGAACGGCATTTACGATAACAACAAGCAAATTATCGAAACAAACGGCAGCGGTGAAATTTTCTGGGATAAGACTATCAACGAAACCTTGGCTCTGTTGAAAAATAACAGACCCTATTACACAGAATTGAAAACCAGAAAACACCTCTCTACTGTTGATAGTTATTTTGCAAGGCTGCATAAATGCGTGCTGAATGAAATTTCAAGAGATTTATTTGAGTCTGGAGTGTCTGAACTTTTAGGGATTCCTGAAATTATGTTTGACGAGGAAGAACGAAACTGTTTCGGTGAAACTGAGTATATTTTGTACCGGCTTGAAAATGAATTAAAAGAACAGTTTAATACACGCAAGCAGCATGTGCTGAAAGCGCTGCATTCGTATATTAAGTGTGAAAATAAATATGGCGATACTGACGCTTTTTGCATGTACGGCACAAATGCTTTCAATATGGTGTGGGAAAAGGTTTGCGCTGAAGTGTTTAATAATAAACTGAACACGTCAATCTCTGCAATTCCGGAAATATATGACAAACTGCAGGAGAAAAACACCGAGAAACTAATACGTATAATTGACAAGCCAGTGTGGCATTTTGAAAATATTCCCTATGACAAAGTTGAAACCTTAAAACCTGATATTGTATGTATTGAAAGCGACAAATTTATTATTCTTGATGCAAAATATTATCTTCTTAAAAACGACGGGAATAAAATATCTGGAAACCCTGGAATAGAATCAATTACAAAGCAATACTTGTATAACCTAGCTTTCCAAAAATATTTTGACGGGAAAAATATCAATATGCAGTTTGAAAACTATTTTGTGTTTCCGAAATTTGGCAAGCCCCCAGATGGAAAAACGACGGTGTGTTTTGATATTTTCAAAAATGAACCGTTGAACCTGCCTGATATAAATGTAGTATTCATTGAGCCGGAGAAATTATATGTGCATTATTTAAATAATGAGAGGGTATCGTTCTCTAAGTTTATTGAGGCAGAATTGGGTTCGTAGTTTTGAGTTTGCTTTTAAGTAGTCCACACACAAGGACAATCATTGAATGACCGAACCTTTGGGAGAGGCGGTCATTTTTTTATCTGTGAACCTATCGTGTACTAGATTTTGGTATTTCGGTACGCGAACAAACGGCTCTGCCGTTAAATTTCAGCGGTTTGCCGTTTGTTCGTTTGAAACTTTGTGTTGCATTGTGCTGCTTTTGTTACAATCCCAACGCCGGAGAGGGAGCCGTGTGTGGACTTGAAGCCGGGCAGCGCCCACTACTGCGTGTGTTTAACGTGTTGCAGCGCTTCAATCGTCGTACCTCGAACAGGTGCGGATTTGTCTCGGCGATGTTGACGGGATTACGCAAACGCGAATGCGATTTTTGGTTTTTGCTCGGGGCGGGTTTCCTCCGCGGAGTCAAACGTTCGTTTGGCTGATATTGTCAGTTTAAGACTTCCGCAAGTCTCCGAACGTTCGGGAGTTCGCCCGCAAGCAAGGCATATAAATGTTTCTTGCCCCTACATTTACAAAAACGGCAAAACTGTATTGAATGGCAACCTGTTTTTCTGAAAAAGTAATTACTTTGTAATAGATTGTTGCAAGAAAGTATATGTTTCCCGCACCAAAGCGTATGAGAATACAAAAGCGGGGACTGAAATCAGTCCCCAGTTAATTTTTGTTTCTGCGAATAAAGCGACAGGCGACATAAAGGAAATTTAAAGCGTTTGGTTGACTTGCGATAACTTATATGTTATCATTGGCATTAAGGTGATAAATATGTATGAGGTCATTTTCTACCATCTGCGGAACGGCGAGTCTCCGGTTGAGGAATATTTGGATGATTTGAAACGGCAGGGTGAAAGCAGTAAGACTGCACGCATTAACAGGGTAAAAATTTTGTCGTATATGAGTTCTCTCGCAGAATACGGCACGCGTGTCGGGCAGCCTGTTATCAAACATATTGAAGGTGATTTGTGGGAATTGCGTCCGTTGCGTAACAGGATTTTTTTCTTTACGTGGAAAGAAAACCGTTTTGTGTTGCTGCATTATTTTATCAAGAAATCGCAAAAGACGCCAAAAATTGAAATTGAAAAAGCAAAATCCAGACTGAAAGATTTTTTGGACAGGAGTGAGTAATATGAGCGTGAAAATTAACGGGGAAACGTTTTCAACTTTTAACGATTACATGAATGACGAAACAAAGGTCAGCTCTGCAGAGAGGGCGCAGGTTGAGTTTGAGACAAAGCTTATCGGGAAGCTGATAGAAATCCGAGAAGAGCGGGGACTTTCGCAGAGGGGACTTGCAGAGCTTTGCGGCGTTAAACAGCCTGCAATAGCGCGGCTGGAGAGTATGTCTGC
>JAGHTZ010000065.1 GCA_018065065.1 Candidatus Equadaptatus faecalis
CAATTGATTTCAAGTCAATCACCATAGACCACTCGGACAGCTCTCCGTGACAGAAGTATTATACCCGAAATTTTTCTGCTGGCAAGTATTTTTTTGTTCTTTGTCAGCTTCCGTCAGCAGCAGATTTATATATCGAGGTTGCTGACCTCTTTCGCGTGTTCTTCTATGAATTTTCTTCTCGGTTCCACCTGGTCGCCCATGAGTATGCTGAACAGTTCGTCAGCCGCAACGGCGTCGGATATTTCAACGCGGCTGATGAGGCGGTTTTCGGGGTTCATTGTCGTGTCCCAAAGCTGTTCCGCGTTCATTTCGCCGAGACCTTTGTAGCGCTGTACGTCAGCTTTTCTGCCTTCAAATTTTGCGCAGGCTTCTTTCATTTCTTTTTCCGTGTAGCAGTAGACGATTTCCTTGCCGCAGGCTACCCTGAAGAGGGGCGGCTGTGCGCAGTAGAGATAGCCGTCTTCGATAATTTTCGGCATGTAGCGGAAGAAGAGCGTCAGAAGCAGCGTGCGTATGTGAGCTCCGTCAACGTCGGCATCAGCCATGATGAATATTTTGTGGTAGCGGAGCCTTTCTTCGTTGTAATCGTCGCCTACGCCGCAGCCGAGAGCAAGCACGATGTTTTTGATCGTGTCGCTGCCGAGTATTTTGTCCAGACGCGCTTTTTCAACGTTGAGGATTTTGCCGCGCAGCGGAAGTATCGCCTGAAATTCGCGGTTTCTTCCCTGTTTTGCGGAGCCGCCTGCGGAGTCTCCTTCAACGATGTAAAGCTCGCAGTCTGCGGGATTTCTGTTGGAGCAGTCGGCAAGCTTGCCTGGAAGCGTAAGACTTGTCATTGCCGTTTTGCGGCGGACAAGTTCTTTGGCTTTTTTCGCTGCTTCGCGCGCCTGTCTTGCGCGCAGCGCGCTTTCTATAATCGGTCTGACAATTTCAGGACTGTTTTCAAGAGCTTCCTTTATGCCTTCGGAAACTATAGAATCAACTATGCCTTTGACTTCGCCGTTGCCGAGTTTGGTTTTTGTCTGTCCTTCAAACTGCGGCTCCATTACCTTGACGGATATAACCGCCGTAAGTCCTTCCTTAAGGTCGTCTCCCGTGAGGTTCTGGTCTTTGTCTTTGAGCAGCTTCTGTCTGCGCGCTTCGTCGTTCACGGCGCGGGTTACGGCGCTTCTGAAGCCGGCGATGTGAGTGCCGCCTTCGATTGTGTTTATAAGGTTGACGTAGCCGTGCAGTCTTTCCTGATAGCTGTCGTTGTACTGAATTGCAACATCAACGGCTGTTCCGTCTTTTTCGCCGCTTATGACTATCGGTTCACTGAACAGAGTTCCCTTGCCTTTGTTAAGATATTTCACAAACGACGTGATGCCGCCCGGGTAGTGATATTCCTGGACGTCGGGCTTGTCTTCGGGGCGCAGGTCTTCAAATATAATCGTGACATGCGAGTTGAGGAATGCAAGCTCGCGGAGCCTGTTTTTCAAGGTGCCTGCGTCAAAATGCACGGTTGTGAAAATTTCGGCGTCAGGGAAGAACTGCACGCGGGTTCCGCGAAGCGTTGTTTCGCCTGTTATTTCAAGTCCCGTGACAGGCTTGCCGCGTTCGTAGCGCTGGCGGTGTTCTTTTCCGTCGCGCCAGATTGTGAGTTCAAGCCATTCGGAAAGCGCGTTGACGACGGAAACACCGACACCGTGCAAACCGCCTGAAACCTGATACGCCGATTTGTCAAATTTGCCTCCGGCATGGAGAACCGTGAGAACGACTTCAGGCGTCGGTCTGCCTGTGGGGTGCATTTCCGTGGGTATGCCTCGTCCGTTGTCAACAACGGTTACGGAACCGTCTTTGTTGATGGTTACCTTTATAGTGTCGCAGAAGCCGGCGAGAGATTCGTCTATTGAGTTGTCAACAACCTCATAGACAAGATGGTGAAGCCCGCGTTCGCTCTGGTCGCCTATATACATTCCGGGGCGTTTGCGGACGGCTTCAAGTCCTTCGAGAACCTGAATATCCTTTGCCGTGTAGTCGGCTGCTTTGTCGTCCTCTCCGACTCTGCCCGGCAGATCCATATTTTCCGTAAGCTTGGTTGTGAAATCGTCAGCCATAAACTTTCCTCCGTTGCCTTTTATACGAACAAATACACACCTTGTCCGCTTCACGGGCAAAGCTGCAATTCTGTCATTCGGTGCAATTATTATACATCAGATGCAAATTTATGGCAAAAATATTATAATAGACGCGCAAAGGAACGGTGTCTGTATGCGGAGACTGATCGTATTAACCAATTCGCCGGGGGAGGTCGCAGGCTGGGTGAAGCCTGTGCTGGAGGCGCTTGCGCTCAGACGGCTGCCGCTTGAAATTATTCTTGCGGTGCTGCCGTGTCCCTACGCGAGCGGGGCGGAGGCTGCCTACGGGGCAACCCTGTCCGGTGTTTCCGCCGCCGTCAAATACAAAGAACTCAGCAAAAATCCGCCGGAGAACGGGAAAAATCTTATTCTTCAGTTGGGCGGGGATCCTATGTTCGGCAGACTGCTTTCGCGCAAGATGAAATGCGGCTGGATGATTTACACAAAGCGCCCGAAATTTGCCGGTTACGTTACAAAATACCTTTTGCCGGACGAAGAGACGGTAGAGCGTTTCCGAAATTCCAAGGTTAAAAACTGGGCTTTCAAATACGTTGGCAATCTCGTGTTGGACAGTATTCCTGTTTTCCGCGACAAGCAGCAGGCAAGGGAACTGATGGGACTGGGAATTGACGACCATGCCGCGGCGTTTCTTCCCGGAAGCCGTCCTTTTGAATACAGAATGGGTGCGGCATATTTTGCGCGGGCAGCACAGGAGCTTGTCAGCCGCTACGAAAATCTTGGCGCGTATCTCGTGCTTGCCCCTACGGTTGACGAAGCAGTGCTTCAGGCAGGGCTCAGAGAAAACGGTGTTGCGTGGGAAGGCGAAAAAAAAGTTGAGGAAATTCCCTGCGGCGGCGGAAAAAATATAAAAGTCGTGCGCAGCAGCGGTTTCGCGGCGATAAAGGCTTCCGACCTTGCAATAGCTTTCCCGGGAACGAACAATCTGCAGACTGCGGCTTTGGGTACGCCGCTGCTTATGGTTGCTCCCCTGAACTGCGCGGAGGAGATACCTCTTGACGGAATAGCGGGGCTTATTCCGTTTAAATGGCCTGGTTTCCGCACGCTCAAGAAAAAGCTTGTGCTGTATGCAAACAAACGCGCCGAATTTGTTTCGCTGACCAACAGGACAGCGGGAGAGAGGATAGTTCCCGAACACAGGCGAATGATGACGCCGTACACGGTTGCAAACCTTGCGGACGAACTGCTGTCTTCGCCGGAAAAGCTTCGGGAAATATCCGAAGGCTACGGCAGAATGCAGTTTGATTACGGGGCGGCAAGGCGAATTGCGAACGAAGTTGAGGTTTATTTCTCAACGCGCAGCCGCAGGTCAATGAATTTGTACAGACCCGAAGAATAAGCAATAAGCAGTAAGCGATAAGCAGTAAGAGCTAAATGCGAAATGCAAAGTGAAGAATAGGCAATAAGCCAAGAGTCTTAAAGGTTAAAAGCTCATAGCCTGTAGAATATAGCGCAAGCGAAGCGAGCAGCCGTGAAAACAATGAACTTTGAAAAAAATCTTCTTTGACTTTGAAAATCTTTCATTTAACTCTTGCCTTTTTGCTAAATTGCCGCTATAATGTTTGTTAAATTTTTCACAATGTATAAAACAACTGAGGCTGTACGGCGGTTTGCTGTGCGTCGTCAGGTGTTTGTACGGTCGCAGGCGCTTCGGCGCGGTTAGTATCAGTTTGTGATTGTGCAAGCAATGAAATTTACAGGGGGGAGTTCACAATGGCAAGAAAAGTAGTACTGGCAGGAGCTTGCCGCACGGCAATCGGAACTATGGGAGGAGCGCTTTCCTCAACACCGGCGGTTCAGCTCGGAACAATCGTGGTCAAGGAGGCTCTTAAGAGAGCAAACGTACCTGCAGAGGCAGTCGAGCATGTTTACATGGGCTGTGTTATTCAGGCAGCTCTCGGACAGAACGTTGCGCGTCAGATATCGGTCAACGCGGGTATCCCCGTAGAGGCTTCGGCTGTAACCGTCAACGTCGTGTGCGGCTCAGGGCTTGAGAGTATCAATATGGCAGCACGCATGGTTCGCGACGGCGATGCGGACGTGGTTGTCGCCGGCGGTGCCGAGAATATGTCAATGGCGCCGTATGCCCTTGAAAAAGGCCGCTACGGATACCGCATGGGACATGCCACAATGTACGATACGATGATTAAAGATGCCCTTACGGACGCTTTTGAAAACATTCACATGGGTCTCACCGCGGAAAACATCTGCGAGCAGTGGGGACTTACGAGAGAAGAGCTTGACGAATTTTCGCTTGTCAGCCAGCAGAAATGCGAAGCGGCAATCAAAGCGGGATTTTTCAAGGAAGAGATTGTTCCCGTTGAAATCAAGAAGAAAAAAGAGACGATTTTGTTTGACACGGACGAAGGCCCGCGTGCAGGCATGACAATGGAAGCCCTTGCAAAACTCAAACCGGCGTTCAAAAAAGACGGCGGAATCGTTACGGCGGGCAACTCGTCAGGCATTAACGACGGGGCAGCGGCAGTCGTTGTCATGACTGAGGAAAAAGCCAAAGAACTTGGCGCGGTAATTCAGGCAGAATGGATCAACGGCGCTCTTGCAGGCTGCGAGCCCCGCATTATGGGTATAGGCCCCGTGAACGCAACGAAGAAGCTCATGGCAAAAACAGGTCTTAAAATAGACGATTTCGATATGATAGAAGCCAACGAAGCTTTTGCCGCGCAGTCAGTTGCAGTCGGCAAGGAACTCGGCTTTGACAAAGCGAAGCTGAACGTCAGCGGCGGCGCTATCGCGCTCGGACACCCTGTCGGTGCTTCAGGCGCACGTATCCTTGTAACGCTTATTCACGGCATGAAACGCACGGGCGCCAAAACTGGTCTTGCCACGCTCTGCATAGGCGGCGGACAGGGCTGCGCGATGGCGGTCAAAGCATACGAAGGATAGACTGAACAGAAATTCGCGGCAGTACAGAATTATCAAGAGGTAGACAAATGCAGTTTATAAAATACGAAGTACAGGACGCAATTGGAATTATAACAATCAACCGTCCGGAGGCGCTGAACGCGCTGAACTCGGAAGTTCTAACGGAGCTTGACGCGACTATCAACGCAATTGATTTGAAGGAAGTTCGCGTCGTTATCCTTACCGGAGCAGGCGAAAAATCGTTTGTTGCCGGTGCGGACATTGCTGAAATGTGCCACCTTACGAGAGAAGAAGGCAAACATTTCGGACACAAGGGGCTCAGAGTTTTCCGCAAGCTTGAACTGTTCCCCGTCCCGGTCATAGCCGCGGTCAACGGCTATGCTCTCGGCGGAGGCTGCGAGCTTGCAATGAGCTGCGACATTCGTATCTGCTCGGAAAACGCCGTGTTCGGACAGCCTGAAGTTACCCTCGGCATCACCCCGGGTTTCGGAGGCACACAGAGACTTGCGCGAACAATCGGGATAGGCAAGGCAAAAGAAATGATTTACACGGCAAAGCCGATAAAAGCCGACGAAGCATACAGGCTCGGTTTGGTCAACGCCGTATATCCCCTTGACCAGCTTATGCCGGAAGCGCTTAAGCTTGCCGGAAAAATCGCAGCCAATGCTCCGATAGCGGTGCGTGCGTGCAAGGAAGCGATAAACTACGGTCTGCAGGTTGACATTGACTCCAGTCTCCGTATTGAAGGAAACATTTTCGGCAGCTGCTTTGAAACCGAAGACCAGCGTCTTGGAATGGAATCCTTCCTTGCCAAGAAAAAGGTGGAAAAATTCAACAACAAATAATTTAACGGCTGTCAGGTTTTTTCCTGACAGCCTCGCTGCTTTATCGGTCAGAAATATACACGGACAAAAAACAATAGGAGGAACAAAGATGAAAATAGGAATTATCGGCGCAGGAACAATGGGCTCAGGCATTGCACAGGCATTTGCACAGACGGAAGGCTATGAAGTATGCCTCTGTGACATAAATGACGAATTTGCCGCAAAGGGCAAAGCAAAAATTGAAAAAGGTCTTGCAAAACAGGTTGCAAAAGGCAGAATAGAGCAGGCTGCGGCGGACGCCGTTCTTGCGAAAATCGCGACCGGAACAAAAGAAATCTGCGGGGACTGCGATCTTGTAATCGAAGCCGCCGTTGAAAATATGGAAATAAAAAAAGAAACCTTCAAAGAACTTCAGGCGATTTGCAAAGCTGACTGCATGTTTGCGACAAACACGTCGTCGCTTTCAATCACCGAGCTCGGCAAGGGTCTTGACCGTCCGCTTATAGGAATGCATTTCTTTAATCCGGCGCCGGTAATGAAACTCGTTGAAGTTATCGCAGGTCTCAACACGCCGGAAGACATGGTGCAGAAAATTAAAGACATAGCAGCGGAAATAGGCAAAACACCGGTGCAGGTTGCAGAAGCGGCAGGCTTTGTCGTTAACCGCATACTTATACCGATGATTAACGAAGCAGTCGGTATTCTTGCCGACGGTGTTGCCTCGGCGGAAGACATTGACGCGGCAATGAAGCTCGGTGCCAATCACCCAATGGGGCCTCTTGCGCTCGGCGACCTTGTAGGGCTTGACGTCTGCCTTGCAATTATGGAAGTGCTTTACAGCGAATTCGGCGATTCAAAATACCGCCCGCATCCGCTTCTCCGCAAAATGGTACGCGGCGGACGCCTCGGCATGAAAACTGGACAGGGCTTCTTCAATTACGCAAAATAGCCTGTTACGGCATAATCGGAGGCAATGACGATGGATTTTAAGCTTTCCAGAGAGCATGAAATGGCGCGCACTCTGTTCCGCGATTTTGCGCAGAACGAAGTCAAGCCTTTCGCGCAGGAGGTTGACGAAACTGAAGTATTTCCGCGCGAAACCGTAACAAAGATGCAGAAGTACGGCTTTCTCGGTATTGACATCCCCAAGCAGTACGGGGGACAGGGCTGCGACAGCCTTGCATACGTAATGGCAATCGAAGAGATATCAAAGGTATGCGCAACGACAGGCGTTATACTTTCAGCTCACACCTCACTCTGCTGCGGCCCTGTACTTAAGTTCGGCAGCGAAGAGCAGAAGCAGAAATATCTTGTTCCGCTTGCAAGCGGCAAAAAGCTCGGTGCTTTTGCCCTTACGGAGCCTAACGCAGGCACTGATGCCGCCGGACAGCAGACTAAAGCGGCTCTTGACGGTGACGAATGGGTGCTTAACGGCAGCAAAATATTCATTACAAACGGAAAAGAAGCCGACATCTACATCGTGTTTGCCATGACCGACAAAGCGCTCGGCACGAAAGGCATTTCCGCGTTTATCGTTGAAAAGGGAACTCCGGGCTTTACCTTTGGCACAAAGGAAAAGAAGATGGGCATACGCGGCTCATCGACCTACGAGCTTGTATTCACTGACTGCCGTATCCCGAAAGAGAACCTTCTCGGAGCGCAGGGCAAGGGTTTTTCAATCGCCATGCAGACACTTGACGGCGGCCGCATAGGAATTGCCGCGCAGGCTCTCGGCATAGCAGCGGGTGCGCTTGACTGTGCCGTTGCCTACGTCAAGGAACGCAAGCAGTTCGGCAGGGCTCTTGCAAAATTCCAGAATACGCAGTTCAAGCTTGCGGATATGGCAACGCGCGTTGAAGCGGCAAGGCTTGTCGTCTACAAAGCTGCAATGGCAAAGGACAGCCAGAAAAAATTCTCCGTGGAAGCCGCAATGGCAAAACTTTTCGCGGCGGAAACGGCAATGGCGGTTACCACCGAAGCCGTTCAGCTTCTCGGCGGATACGGCTACATCAGGGAATACGACGTTGAAAGAATGATGCGTGATGCAAAAATCACTGAAATCTACGAAGGCACGAGCGAAGTGCAGCGCATGGTCATATCCGGCGCTCTGCTGCACTAAAGGAGGGGCTGGGAATGAAAATCGTTGTTTGCATAAAACAGGTACCGAACACTAACGAAGTCAAACTCGACCCTGTAACAGGAACTTTGATTCGCGAAGGAGTGCCGAGCATACTCAATCCTGACGACAAGGCGGGACTTGAAGCGGCTCTCCAACTCAAAGACAAATACGGCGCGGAAGTAACCGTACTTTCAATGGGTCCAATGCAGGCAGACGCAGTGCTTCGCGAAGCGCTTGCGATGGGTGCCGACAACGCATATCTCGTTTCTGGACGCGAATTTGGCGGTGCAGATACTCTTGCCACCTCAACAACCATAGCGGCAGCTGTCAAAAAACTTGATTTTGACCTTGTAATCACCGGCCGCCAGGCAATAGACGGAGATACTGCGCAGGTAGGTCCCCAGATCTCGGAACATCTCGGTATACCCAACATCTCCTATGCGGAAAGCATAGAAGTTGAAGGCAACTGCGTCATTGTCAAACGCCAGTACGAAGACAGACACCACATGGTTAAGGCAAAAATGCCGTGCCTCGTTACGGCTCTCGGCGAGATGAACACACCGCGCTACATGACTCCGGGCGGAATATTTGACGCATACCGCGAAAAAGAAGTAATCGTCTGGGGCAGGGCAGATCTCTCCGAGCTTCCTGAAGAAGCTCTCGGGCTTAAAGGCTCGCCGACACGCGTCGCAAAATCTTTCCCGAAAAGCCTCAAACCTGCGGGCGTCAAAGTCCAGCCTGACGATCCGGCGGAAGCCGCAGACTACATCGTCGAAAAACTCAAAGAGAAATTTGTAATATAACGGGGTGAGACAGATGAGTTTACAGGATTATAAAGGCATATTCGTATTTGCACAGCAGGTTGACGGACAGCTCAACAGCGTTTCTTTCGAACTGATTGGCAAAGCAAAAGAACTTGCGGCGGATCTTGACGCGGACGTGACGGCGCTGCTTCTCGGCAGCAACGTTGAAGGTCTCTGCGACGAGCTTGCGGCATACGGCGCAGACAGAGTTGTTCTTATTGACGACCCTGCGCTGAAAGACTATACGACGGAGCCGTACGCGCAGGCGGTAACGGCGGCAATCAACGCGTACAAACCTGAAATTCTCATGTTCGGCGCAACCGCAATCGGAAGAGACCTTGCACCGCGCATCTCCGCCCGCGTGAAAACTGGACTTACGGCAGACTGCACGAAGCTTGAAATAGACCCTGAAACGAAACAGTTCCGCATGACGCGTCCTGCCTTCGGCGGCAACATTATGGCAACAATCGTCTGCCCCGAACACAGACCGGCAATGTCAACTGTTCGCCCGGGCGTTATGCAGAAAAGAGAGTCTGTCGCGAATGCGAAAGCGGTCGTTGAAAAATTTGATCCGAAGCTTGAGAAAAACGACAAATTTGTTGAAATACTTGAAATAATCAAAAACGTGTCAGAAGCGAAGGATATAATGGACGCAAAAATCCTTGTCTCAGGCGGACGCGGTGTTGGAAGCAAGGAAAACTTCAAACTGCTTGAGGAGCTTGCAGACGTGCTTGGCGGAACCGTTGCCTGTTCGCGTGCGGCAGTTGACGCGGGCTGGACGGAAAAAGACATGCAGGTCGGTCAGACGGGAAAAACAGTACGCCCTCACGTCTACTTTGCAATAGGCATATCCGGCGCCATACAGCACCTTGCTGGTATGGAAGAATCCGACATTATAATTGCAATCAACAAAGACGAAACGGCGCCGATATTTGACGTTGCCGATTACGGAATAGTCGGGGACCTTAGCAAAATAGTGCCTGCGCTTACTGAAAAGCTTAAAGCGCTCAAAGCATAAACGAAAACATAAAACAGGCTGAATTGTTATTCAGCTTGTAATTTACAGCCGGCAGAGGTAAATTCTCTGCCGGCATTGTTTTTAGTTTTTGTCTGCGGAAATAAAAAACAGAGCCCCAGTTAAGAGGCTCTGTCAGTTTTAGCAGTTTTCGGGATTTTCGAACGTCCCGAATTTTACGACTTTTCCTGCTTTCATAAGAGGCTTGCCCTTTGCAATCACGTACTGCAGCGAGTAGTTGTCCTGTGAAAGAACAAGGATATCCGCGTCGGTATTTTTTTCGATTTTCCCTTTGCGGAACAGCTTGAGACGTTTGGCAGGGTTTGCCGTAACGAGCGAGAGCGCCTGTGTCAGATCTGCTTTTGTCTGCGTGATGATGTCACGCAGCGAGGAGATGAGCAGCGACGGGTCGCCTACGCCCATTCTTACAAAATCTCCCGCTTCGTTGAACACGGGCATACTGCCGTTTCCGTCCGTGCTGAGCGAGTACTGCGCAAGCAGTTTGTCTCCGCCTGCGGCGAGTATTCTGTCAACGGATTCCGTAACAGGAACAGCTTCGCTTCCCATTCCTGTGGTCATGTCGGCTATGCCGCCTTCCGCACAGTATTTAAGCGATGACGCGAACAGCTCTTCACAGCGGTTAATATGTGTAGGTATAACCTGCGTTCTCGGTACGTCGGTTCCTTCAACGGCTTCGCAGATAAATTTCAGCCCGTCTTTTTCCGAACCCATGTGAATTTCCACCACACCTGCCTTTCCGGCGATTATTCCGGCTACGCGTGTGTTGGAGATTATTCTTCTGAGTTCTTCAACCGACGGGTGCGAGGAACGGTGGTCTGCAAGAGCGATTTTTGTACCGATAATTTTGTCTATCAGGACAATGTCTGTCTGCATATTGTCGGTAATAGTTACGCTGGGCAGAGAGTAGGCGCCTGTGAAAATGAAGGTGGTGATGCCTTCGCTGTCGAGCGAACGGCTCTTTGCAAGCAGCTCCCTGAGCGAGCGGCAGATGCCGTCAGTTCCTAGAGGCGCTACCGCCGTCGTTATTCCCGCTTTTACAAAGCTGCTGAACTGTACCGGCGGCGTACGGAACTGAGGCCCGTTTTCTCCGCCTGCACCGTTGAAATGAATATGTCCGTCAACAAGCCCGGGAACTACCAGGCACGAATCTGCGTTGATAATTTCCGCTTCAGGGTCAAGCGCGCGGACATAAGCCTCGGAAATTTCATCTTCAATGGCGAGGATGTTGTTTTCCGCGGCAAGTATGTCTTTTTTGCCTATTAACTGCGGTGCGGCAACCGTACCGCCTTTTATTAACAGGAGACCCATAATATCGGATTACGCTTCTTTCTTTGTGTCAGACGGCCAGATTGCTATGCCGGTGAAGCCGTAGATCCATGCCGTGATAAAGCCGATGTAGCAGAGGAATGCCCAGGGTACGTATTCGAATACTGATACGCCGAGAACCGTTGACATGTAGATACCTGCGGCTGACCACGGGATAAGAGGAACAACGACCGTGCCTGAGTCTTCAAGCGTTCTTGAAAGAACTCTTCTTGAAACGTTCATGTCGTCGCAGAGATCTTTGTACATTGTACCCGGGACGATTTCGCTGAGGTAGGAGTTGCCTGTGCCGAGTCCGGTGAATATACCGGTAAGCGACATTGAAAGAACGAGTTTGCCCTTGCTGCCTTTGATGAATTTTTCTTTGAGCGCTTCGCTGATGCAGCGGAACGTGCCTGTGTATTCAAGCTGTCCGGCGAAGAGATACGCAAAGAAGACGACTGCGATTGAACCTGCCATGAAGGAAAGTCCGCCGCGGCAGAGAAGTTTGTCTATGCTTTCCACGCCTGTCGCAATGCTCGGACCTTTTGCCATAATTTTCATGACGTCTGACAGTGAATTGCCCTGCCACATTGCAAACGGAACTGCTGAAAGCAGTGCTGCCCAAAGCGTCGGAAGCGTCGGTTTGCCCCTGTAGGCAAGGACGAGAAGAAGAAGCGGCGGGAAAAGAACGAGCGGCGAGAATTTGAAGGTCGCGCAGAGAGCGTTGACGATTTCGTTGACCTGTCCCATCTCCATTGTTCCGCTTGCTTTTGCACCGATAAGTCCGTAAAGGATTATACTGATGATAAATGCCGGTGTTGTTGTCCAAAGCATTGAGCGGACGTGATCGATAACGTCAACTTCAGCCGTTGCGGCTGCGAGAACCGTTGTGTCTGAAATCGGGCTGAGTTTGTCGCCGAAATATGAACCGGCGATAACGGCACCGGCTGTGACTGCCGGAGAAACTCCGAGACCTACAGCGATTCCCATGAATGCTACGCCGAACGTTGCCGCCGAACCCCAGGAGGTGCCCGTAAGCGTTGACGAGATGCACGTTACGATGAACGTTGCGATAAGGAATGTTTTCGGTGTGAGGAGCTTAAGACCGATGTAGATGATGTAAGGAATTGTTCCTGACGCCATCCAGACTGCGATCATAGGTCCGACTGTGAGAAGGATCATGATTGCTCCGGAAGCGCGTGCGACCATAGGCACGATGCCTCCGTCAAACATTTCGCCCCAGCCGAAACCGTAGCCGAAACAATAGACTGCGGTTGTGAAAACGCCTATGAGCATGAGAAGAATTGCCGTGTCAAAATTGAAGACGAGTTTGCCGAGGATAATTATGGCAAGTATCGCAACGAAAATTGCCACGGACGAAGCAAGTGTTACTTCACGATGTTTCTTTGCTTCTGACATGATGCTGCCCCCTTAATTAGAATAGATGATACATTGAGGATATTATAATGCATAACAGGGCAAAAATATCAATAATTCTCAAAATCAATGCAATTTTCTGAATTTTTGGGCTATACGTCTGATATCCGTGATACAAACAAACTGCGGCTGACGAAGAAAATAAAAATCGGTTCTGCTGCGGGCAGAACCGATTGCAAAGAGCGGTGTGACGATATTAAAGCTTATTCTTCTGTCGTTTCAACCGCGGCTTCAGCTTCTTTGATTATTTCGTCAAGTTCTTCCTGTGAAATCTCTTCAGCATCGCAGCAGCCGCATTCGCATTCGTCTTCAAGACCGTTGACAAGTCTGTAGATTACAGCGGCTATAACGGCTCCGCAAAGCGGTGCGGCGATAAAGAGCCAAACCTGTTTCAGGGCTTCGCCGCCGAGAAGAAGAGCGGGTCCGAAGCTGCGTGCGGGGTTGACTGAAGTGCCGGTGAAAGGGATTCCGACGATGTGCACAAAGGCAAGCGTCAGACCGATAACGATACCGGCAACAGTGTCATATTCTGTATAATCGGTAACGCCGAGCACCGTGTAGACGAAAACAGCGGTGAGAAGCGTTTCAATCACAAATGCGCCGAGAACGGTAATCTGTGTTGCGGAAAGCATGCCGTAGCCATTTGCGCCGAGTCCGATACGGTGGAAATCCGCGCCCTGCATCTGAAGTACGCCAAGGTTTGAGAGGATAAAAGCGAGCAGTCCGGCGGCAAGAATGCCTCCGAGGAACTGGGCGATCCAGTAGCCGATGAGCTGTTTCAGTTCAATTCTTTTGGTGAGGAAGCAGCCGAGCGTTACCGCAGGGTTGATGTGGCAGCCGGAAACGTCGCCGATGACGTATGCCATGGCTACGATTGAAAGTCCGAACGCCAAAGCTACGCCGAGCATTCCGAGTCCGAGCCCGTTGCTGATTACAGCTGCCGAGCAGCCGAAGAAAGTGAGGACGAAAGTTCCGAACAGTTCTGCCGCAAATTTTCTTGCGCAGGTTTTGCAAAATTTCATGTTGTACGTCTCCTTTGTCTGATGTAATTTCGCCAACGGGGAATATAATACCGCAATTTTCATATTTTGCAATTGCATAAAATACCTATTTTGGCGGAGTTATGAGCCAAAAAAAGACGGGGTCCGAACGGACCCCGTCTTTGCTGCCTGGTTGATTAATCTACGTTTTTGTCGCTGTTGATCGCCTGCATTCCTTCTTTAACAAGGAAGAACGCGAGGACGATAAGGACTGCCGAGAGCACTACGAGAACGTAGTTCGGCGCCGGTTTTACGCAGCATTCTTCGTAAATGTTAATGACAAGAGCGAATACCGAGGTCGCAAGCATGAACCAGAACGGTATCGTGAGGAAGCGGCCGCGTTTTTTGAGTCCGCGGATAACCCATGCCGCAATTGAGAGAAGCGCGATTGCAGCAACGAGCTGGTTGGAGGCGCCGAATACCGGCCAGATAACCTGCCATACCGCAACTTCCATGCCTGCTGCGTTTGTTGCTTTCATGAAAACGAGAACGAGTGCAAATACGATAGGAATAAACGTCGCGAACCATTTGTTCATCTTACCGTCGCTGAGCTCCTGAATCTGGTAGCGGCAAAGTCTTGTTGCCGTGTCAAGTGACGTAAGAAGGAATGTGTTGATTGCGATGTAGCCGAGACGTGTGCCTTTTGCAGGGTCAATTCCGACGATTCCGGCAAATTTACCGAAGCCGGTTGCGAATGCTCCCATTCCTTTGAATTCGGCACCGGCAGCCATAAGGCAGCCTGTAGCGATAACTGCGACCATGCCTTCGAGAAGCATTGCGCCGTAACCGATGGGAACCGCGTCTTTTTCATGTGCGATCTGTTTGCCCGTCGTGCCTGATGAAACGAGTGAGTGGAAGCCTGAAATTGCGCCGCAGGCAACCATCGTGAAGAGGCACGGCCAAAGTGCTTTGCTTGAAACGCCGAGATATTTGACTTCAGCTGCAAAGGCGGGAACTGTACCGGTGTTGAGGCTTGATCCGAAGATCATACCGATTGCGCCGATGATAACCGCAAAATAGAGGAAGAAGCTTGAGAGGTAGTCGCGCGGCTGGAGAAGAATCCAGACCGGAAGTGTTGATGCAAAGAGAATGTAGAGAGCAAGCGCCCAGTTCCAGAATTTGATGTCACGCGCAAAAACCGCATTGACAAAAGCCCAGTCTCCGCAGTTCCACGCGCAGAAAGCAACGATCGCAAGAGCTACGAGCGTTACTGCCTTAAAGTTGAGCTTGAACTGATAGATGCAGAGTCCGGAAATAACTGCAAGTACGATGTAAAGAATACTTACAAACGCAACGCCCGGGTCGGCAACAAACGTGCCTGCCGTCATTGCCTGGAAAACTGCGACGACGAGGATAAGCGTAAGAATCGTGAACCAGAGGAAGAGCGTTTTGCCCGTTCTGCCGATCCATTTTTCAACAACCGTACCGACTGAGTTTCCGTCGTGGCGGATTGAGGCTACGAGTGCGCCCATGTCATGCGGTCCGCCGAAGAAGACTGAACCGACCATGCACCAGACAAGCGTCGGGAACCAGCCGAAGACGCTTGATGCAAGGATTGGTCCGGTGATCGGGCCGGCGCCTGCAATTGATGAGAAGTGGTGTCCCATAAGGACAGCCGGGTGCGTCGGAACATAGTCTATGTTGTCGTTAAGACGAACTGCCGGTGTGTCTTTGCTGTTGTCAAGTTCATAGACACCAGCCATGAAATCACCGTAGAACTTGTATCCGACGAGGAGTACTGCCGCGCAGATTACAAATATTACTGCGAACATTGTGTGATACACCTCCAAAAGGATTTTGTATGTTTATCCGGGCTGTTTGAATAGCCCGGGAACATCCGCTGTTTATACTTAAGAAAAATTTTCTTCTCTTGCTTTGCTGCCGTCAGCCGCGTTGACGATGTATGCAAGGTCGTTAATTTCTTCTGCTGCTTCGGTGCCGGGAGTGTAGGTATAGAACTCCGCCCCGCCCCTGAGTCCGAACCAGAAAGTACGCCGGCGCGATATATTTCTGCCCTCGTCCTGAACAAACAGCCACCGCTGGGTCATCAGCTCATGTTCAGGCTTTGCCGCGTGTTCGAGACGGTTTACGTCATCAGGCTCGTACTTCAAAACGACGTAATCGTCAGCGAGATAACGTGCGACTTCTCCGAGCAGACCGTCCTTGACTATCGTTACCCTGCGGTAAAAGCCGCTTGCGGAAGCGTTTTCCCACGGTATAAAATCCAAATCCGACCAAATTCTTTCAGCCTCTGCAAGCCGTGAGAAATCCACCTTCGCAACGCCTCCGCCGGCATCTCCCACGCGCTTGTGAGAAAATGCACAATAGTAAGATATTTTATATCAGAAATCTGAAATTTTACAATATTTTTTTATAAATATTGTAAAAATTTTCGTATTTTTAGTTAGTACGGAGATATAAAAAGCGGCAGAGCGTCTGCTCTGCCGCTTGAAGCCGCTTTTGTGTTAGGCTTTTTTGCCGTTAAGTTCCCTGCCTGCGAAGATACCGAGGAAGAGAGCCGCGATGACAAGACCCGCCGGATAAGCGACGGATGTTGACATGTGGAGGCATTCAGGAGCCTGGAAGAAATAGGTTGCTGAAACAGCGCTCATGAAGGTTGCCGGAATTGCTGCCATGAAGCAGGCTGTCGGCGGGAATCCTTCACGATGGAGATATACCGCGCCTGCCCAGAGAACCATCATAGCGAGGGTCTGGTTTGACCATGAGAAATATCTCCAGAGCATGTTGAAATCGCCCCAGTGGCAGAGAGCAGCGCCGATGGCAAGAAGAGGTACGGAGAGGTAAAGTCTCTTCATAAGATCAGCCTGGTTGATTTTGAACCAGTCGGCAATCGTAAGTCTTGCTGAACGGAACGCTGTGTCGCCTGAGGTAATCGGGCATGCGATAACGCCGAGCATGGCGAGAACACCGCCGAATGAGCCCATCATTTTGCTGCAGATTTCGTACACGACACCGCCGGGTCCGCCTGCTTTAAGAGCGCCTGCAAGAACAGGAAGTTCTTTGTAGAAGCTGGCTCCTGCCGCTGCCCAAATAAGCGCGATGATACCTTCGGCAACCATTGCGCCGTAGAATATCGTTCTGCCCTGTTTTTCGTTGGAAATGCAGCGGGCAATAATTGGTGACTGTGTTGCGTGGAAGCCTGAAATTGCGCCGCAGGCAACCGACACGAACATCATTGACCACATAGGCAGTCCGCCCGGATGCTCATAGCAGCCCCAAAGTTCAGGCATTGCAGCTCTGTAGTCGCCGTTTGTGAACATGACAAACATAAGACCGGCAGCCATTATAATGAGGCATGCGCCGAAAAGCGGATAAAGCTTTCCGATGATTTTGTCAACCGGAAGGAACGTTGCGATGAAGTAGTAAGCAATGATTACCGCGAGCCAGAATCCGGGACCGAACGCGTCAGGCGTAATTTTTGCAAGAAGTCCCGCAGGGGCTTTTGCAAAGTTGACACCGACAAGAACAAGAAGTACAACGGAAAATACACGCATAATCTGGAGCATTCCCGTACCAAGATACTTTCCGACGACTTCTGAAATTGAAGCGCCGTCGTTTCTTGAAGAAAGCATTCCTGAAAGGTAGTCATGAACTGCGCCGGCAAAAATTGTGCCGAGGACTATCCAAAGATAAACCTTAGGACCCCAGCAGACGCCTGCGAGAGCGCCGAAGATGGGTCCAAGACCTGCAATGTTGAGGAGCTGTACGAGGAAAAGTCTCCACGCGGGCATCTCAACAAAGTCAACTCCGTCCGGGTGGAGAACAGCCGGCGTTTTGCGGTCGTCTGCACCGAACACCTTTTCAATTATTCTGCTGTAGAAGAAGAATCCGCCAAGCAGAACAGCCAATGAAACGAGAAAACTGACCATTGTGTTGCCTCCCTGAAAAAAATGTGTGCTGATTGCACTGCCCGTAATTATAAACGGTATATTTTAAATAGCAATAGGAAAAAATCCAAAATTTCACAAATTTCCCGATTTTTGAAGCAGTTTTTCTTTGTCGTGCAGTGAAATTTTTGTTTCCCGCCGCTCTTAAAATTTCCGAGATTAATTTGTTTTCAGGAACAATTCTTTCGCTTCTTCGTTTGTTTCGGTATTGCCCAGCGCCCACATAAGCTTCGTGACAACGGCTTCAAGTGTCATGCAGTCCGCCGAAAGCGCTCCGAGCTTCTGCGCGAGAACGCCTGTGTCGTAGATGTCAAGATGAGTCCCGTCGTAGATACACTGGGTAATGCAGACGACTATAACGCCCGCCTTGAGCGCTCTTTCAAGCGCCGGAAGCAGACTTTTTTCCCTGTTCGGGACTCCGCCGGCTCCAAAGCCCTCTATCACGATTGCCCTGTAACCTGCCTGAACGGCAAAATCCAGCACCTTTTCACTTGCGCCTGGGACAAGCTTATAAACGAAAACCTTTTCGTCTGCCGCTGTTCTGGGATTAAACGCGGGCAGATTTTTCTCCGGCGCCGCCCATTGAAACCCGTCGCGCGTTATTAAAGCCGCACAAGGCGTGTTGACGCTTACAAAAGCCTCAAAATTCTGCGTGTAAAGCTTTTTTGCGCGGCTTCCGTCTATAACGCTGCCGCCGAAAACAAGATACACGCCCGCGCGGCTGCCGGAGGCGAGCCTGAAAGCGTTAAACAGATTGCGTTTTCCGTCAGTCATTGGGGCTTCAATCGGAAGCTGCGCACCCGTAACCGCAACAGGCTTGCGGATTCCCTCAAGCATCCAGCAGAGGGCGGAAGCCGTGTATGCCATAGTGTCTGTGCCGTGGGAAATTACGAAACCGTCATAGTTTTCGTACTCTTCAACTACTGTGTCCGCGATTTCAGTCCAGTGGCGCGGCTGTATATTGCTGCTGTCGAGACTGAGCAGTTCGCGGTATTCAATATTGCACATTCCTTCAAGCTCCGGAATAAGCCGTATCATGGAGGCACCGCCAACAGCCGGTACAAGCCCGTTTTCACTCTGTTCCGAAGCTATCGTGCCGCCTGTTGAAATCATAAGTATTCTTTTCACGGTACAATCCCACCTGATTTACGTAAATTATGTCTGCGCTGACAGACAGGTGCCGCCGTCTCAAAAAGTTTCATGCCGCGGCGGAATGCGGTTACATTATAGCAACAAATTCATTTATTACTATTACGCAGAAAACCGAATAAAAAAGAACCCCCGAAAGGAGGTTCTTTCAGCATACATTAGACTTATTCAAGCCCGATAATAACCGCAATCTGCAGCATAATCATCTGAAGAACGTAGAGTATTCCGCAGAGAGGAATAAACCATTTGAGCCATTTTTCGTAGGGAATACCTGCGATACCGCAGATAATGACGCAGCCGCCCGTCGGCCAGAGAAGGTTGCTGAGACCGTCGCCGAACTGGAACGCAATGCACGCCACCTGGCGTGAAAGACCGAGGTTGTCGGCAAGCGGCGCCATAATCGGCATTGTAACTGCCGCCTGTCCAGAACCGGAGGAGACGGGGAAGTTGATAAGCGTCTGAACGAAGAGCATCAGCTGTGCGGACACCCAGTGAGGCGCGCCTCTGAGCAGGTTTGTGAGCGCATAGATTATTGTGTCGATAATTTTTGCGTCCTGCATAACGACCATAATGCCTTTTGCCAGACCGGTAAGCATTGCTCCCCAGAGTATCGTCTTGGCGCTGGCGGTGAACACGTCGCAGTATTTGTTCGGGCTCCAGCCCATAATTGCCGCGGCAACGATTGACATAATAGTGAACAGCCCGCAGAGTTCCGGATAATCCCAGCCCTTTTCCATAAGCCCGTACATAAGAATGAAGAGCGTTACGACGAGGTCGATAAGGACAAGCGCCGTTCTGCCGTCGAATTTGTATTCGTCAAGCGCGTCGCTTGTGAACGCGTGAGGCGATTCAAGACCGTAGACAGGAGAAATTGTCGGATCCTTACGGTATTTGATGCCGTACCAGATGAGATACGCCGCAGAGGCCGCCATGAAAACTACGAAGCAGACAATGCGGAACGGCGTTGCCGAATAGAGAGGCAGACCGGAAATCGACTGAGCGATTGCAACCGTGTACGGGTTGAGCGTTGCTGCCATAAATCCAATGTATTCGCCGAGCGCGAGTATGGCGAAACCGAACATCGCGTCGTAGCCGAGCGCAATCCCGAGACCGACGATGAGCGGATAGAAGCCGTAGAATTCGGAAAGCATACCGAACGCTGAACCGCCTATTCCGAAAAGAACCATAAGAATAGGAACTATCCAGAGTGATTTGCTGCCGAATTTTTTGAGGACAGAGCCGATGCCTGCGTGGAAAGCGCCGGTCTTGACCATTACTCCGAAGGTGCCGGAGCAGAAAACCATAACGAAGAAAATTCCGGCTGCGTCAACGCACCCGCGGTACAGCGCGCCGAACGTCGCGAGAAATCCGGTTGTCTTAACGCCTTCCGCCGTTTTCGCGATAAACTTGAAAGTGCCGTCAATAGCCACGCTGCGCATTTTGCCGTTGACGTCAATCTTCTGATACTCGTAGCTGCCCGACGGAACGATCCAGCTGAGCAGAGCGGTTACAGCGATCATAACCGCTATAATGATCCAGGTGTTAGGAAATTCAAATTTCCTTTTTGCCTGTTCTGCCATTTGTTACTCCCCCTTAAAATTAATTGCAAGCTTTAAGCAGTAAGCCTTAAGCGCAAGCGCTGATAAAAACGGCCGGTGCTTCTGCATCGGCCGTTGATTTCAAATTCTGCGCACAGCGCAAAATCAATTAATCCATAGCTCTCCGCAAAAGCGGCAGTCACACGGATCTTATCCGTATGCCCGGGCGGATTTCGCAAATTTCCGCCTTCGGCAGCGGCCCCTTCCCGGACGGCAACGGTTTTGCGGCACCTTTTGCACCGTTCGTACTCTTGACAGCTGCTCCTCTATCCTTTAATCGCAATATTTAACTGGTCAGGTGATTATAGCACCGTTTCGGCGGCGGCGCAACAACCGCGCCAAAAAGCCGCCTTAAACGCGCCAAAAGCCGCCTTAAATGCAATCAGCAATCAGTATGACCGATATGAAACGTTTCTGCTATTCAAAATACGCCTTTGCCTTAAGCTCTCCGTCAAGGAGCATGCAGCTGCCGTTTGCGAAAAGCGTTTTCAGTTCCAGTCCGCTATCCAGAAGCTGTATGTCGGCATCGCTTCCCGCTGCAAGGCAGCCCTTCTTCGGATAAAGATTAAGCGCTTGGGCAACGTTCCTTGTTGAAGGAATAATTGCTTCTTCAAACGGCACGTATTTTGTCATGGCTTTAACCGTTTCGTGAAGCGAGCTGATTTTTCCCGCGTCTATGCCGATCATCTCTTTCCTGTCGTTCCATACCGGCATGCTTCCGTTGCTGTCCGTGCTGAGAGAAAGCTTACCTTCCGGTGCTTCCCTGAGCGCCTGCGCGGTCTGTTTTGCCCTGCCTTCAATGTCGTTCGGATCGCAGGTGAAATCTATAAAGCCGCCGCGCTGCGCCCAGCGCATTGCGTCCTCATATTTCGGCGCAAGATGAGTCGGGCGGAAAGTCGTTACCGGAATATCCGTTTCGTCAACTATCTCAAACAGCATATCGAGCTTTGATTTGCCGCTGCCGGTATGCAGATGAACTATTCCGGGCTTTCCTGCCAAAAGTCCCGCCACGCGGGCGTCGGAAGCCAGCTTTATAAGCGATTCCTTTGTCATGTTCGCGCTTCTGTGGTCGCAGATTGCTATTTTTACGCCGATTATAACGTCCACAAACACTATATCGTCAAGCACGGAGCCTGTAAGCGTCGGGCTGGGATAATTGTAATTCCCTGTGAGGCAGAACGCGGTAAGCCCGTATTCGTTAAGCGCCTTTGTTTTTGCGACGAGATTTCTCACGCTGCGGGTCGTGCCGTCCGTTCCCAGAACGCCCACAATACTTGTGACGCCTGCATACACGGGGTCGCTGAACTTAAGCGGCGGAACCTGCGTGATGAAGCTTCCTTCGCCGCCCCCGCCCGTGACGTGAACGTGCTGGTCGATATACCCGGGTATCGCAAAATTACCGCCTCCGTCAAAAGTTTCAAGTCCCGGATACGCCAAAGTTATTGAATCTTCGACAGCTTCAATTCTTTTGCCGGCAATCAGAACGTCGCTTTTTTTCCACTGTCCGTCACGGTGAATTTGAACATTTTTTATGAGCTTCAAAAGCATTTTACCATCTCCAGTCTTCTGCCGCGCCCCTGCATCGGCAAAATTTTAATGCCGTTCCTAAAAAACGGTATTGCTATTATAATACTTTGCGGAAATTTTTAACAATCAAACGTTTTGAACGGAGGAGAAAAATGCAGACAGTCAGAATCGCAACCTTTAACGTCAACTCGGTGCGCAGCCGTATGCCGGTGCTTCAGAAATGGCTGGCGGAAGAAACGGCGCCGGATATAGTGTGCTTTCAGGAAACGAAATGCAGGGACGAAGAATTTCCCGCCGCGGAATTTGAAGCGCTCGGCTACGTATGCAATTTCAGGGGAATGAAATCCTACAACGGGGTTGCCGTTATTTCGCGGACTCAGCCGGACGAAATCAGTTTCGGGCTTGGGGACGAGCCGGAAGAAGGCAGGGAAGAATCCGAAAACGCAAGGGTAGTGTGCGCGCGCTTCGGCGATTTTAACCTCGTGAACAGCTACGTGCCGCAGGGCAAAGAAATAACGCACCCTGACTATCCCTACAAACTCCGTTTCTTCAAACGCATAAAAAAAATGTTTGAAGCAAACTACACGCCGCAGGACAAACTGCTTTGGGTCGGCGACCTGAACGTGGCAAGAACAGCCGCCGATATTGCCAACCCGAAAGGAAAGGAACAGCACGTATGCTTTGCGCAGTCAGTGCGCGACGCTCTTTCTGACGTAATGGACTGGGGACTGACAGACGTCTTCAGACTGCACCGCCCGGGCGAAGGCGAATTTACCTTTTGGGATTACAGGGTTAAAAACTCGCTTGAACGCAACATAGGGTGGAGAATAGACCATCTGCTTGCCACAAAAAGCGTTGCGGAAAGCAGTACGCAGGTCATTGTAGAGCGCAGGCTCCGCGCGGAAGAAAAACCGTCCGACCACACAGCTGTTGTTGCCGAATTTAAGTTTTAATTGTACACAATTAAACGGCGCGGAAACCAAGAAGCAATTACGATAAAAACCAATTACCCAAAGAAGCAATTACGATAAGAACCAATTACAAAAAGAGACAATTACCCAAAAAGGCAATTACAATTACAAGACCTCCTAAATCTGTTACACGTGTTCTGTACGGATACTAACAAAAAACGGCTTGGAAAATTTCTCCTAAGCCGTTTTTAATTTCCCCAAAATTGCTTTTGGGTACAATAAACATAGCTATAAGCTACAAGCTAAAAGCTGCAAGCAAAAAGCTATAAGCCTTAAAATCTTTAAGAGCCTTTTTTTTTATCTGTCATTCCGACGAAAGTCGGAATCCAGAGTCTTTTCGTTTTTAAGGTACTTTCAAAGACGCTGGATACCGTGTCAAGCACGGTATGACAAAGATTTTTTGCCGTACGCCTTTTGCTTTTTGCCTATAGCGTATAGCCTATAGCGTATAGCGTTTTGGCTCGCGCCAAAAACTCCGGATTACTTCCTACTGGGCTGGGCGCAGATGTTGCTTGCGCCGTCCGTTCGTTTTCTGTCCGAAGCTTGCAGGGCTCTTGCTTTCCCTGCCTCC
>JAGHTZ010000066.1 GCA_018065065.1 Candidatus Equadaptatus faecalis
TGCGCTCCGTACTCAAGCGGGAATTGCCCGGTAAAACGTTTGCCTCACTGCGTTCGGCACAGGCGGGCAATTCACCCACCGCTTTCGTCTGCACTTAGCACTTCGCAAAACCTTAGAACCGCTAAAATCATCGTCTTCCTGCGAAAATCCGTCAGGAGCAGATTTTGCGCAGCCTGTGCCCCGTAGGGGTAGATCCAGCGACTTTGCCCCGCAGGGGCTTGTTTCTAACGGGCAAAGCCCGTAACGACACTGGATTCTGCACTTCCGCTTCGCTCCATGCAGAAAGACGGACTTTTTATTGTTTCTTCAAGGTTTTCGCTTTTAGCCTTGGGTTTTTGCTTATAGCATATAGCTTATGGCTTACAGCTTTCTTTTAGTTCTTCGTTCTGCGTTCGTCGTCTCGTGCCCTGTGGGGTATCTTCGTTCCGCGCAGCGGATCCAGCGACTTTGCCCCGCAGGGGCTTGTTTCTAACGGGCAAAGCCCGTAACGCCACTGGATTCCGCGCCTCCGCGTTGCTTCGCGCAGAATGACGGACTTTTTATTGTTTCTTCAAGGTTTTCGCTTTTAGCCTTTGGCTTTTGCTTATAGCATATAGCTTATGGCTTACAGCTTTTTTCCTTCCTGCCGTTATTATACCATTTCCGAAAGAATTTACACCGTTTTTTTGCGTTTTTTCTAAGTGTTTTTACTGATTTTTACTGCCGCCCAAAAATGCAAAATTCTTAAAATTGGTATTGACAATATATATATGTACACTCTGCGTGTAGTCTCATGGAAACGGTATAAAATCCCGCCTTTCAGGCGAGGTGAGTGTCGCGAAATCTCTTGTGAGACAAATTTTAGGAGGTGTATTTGTATGAAAAAGTTTTTTGCTTTAATGCTTTTGGTTGGTGCGCTGTTTGTTCTCTGTGCTCCTGCATTTGCCGACGGAGATTTGTGCCCGCTATGCGGCGAATATGCTGCCTATTATAATCCCCAGGCGAGCCGCTATGAATGCGCGTGGTGTTACTGGAAGTTTTAGGTGGAGTTGGGACAATTAAGCACAATGGAACGAGCGGGCTTATTGCCCGCTCATTTTTTTGCGGTCTCCGATTTTGTTGTCCTCCGGTTCAAAGGTTACAACAGGGAACAGTCTGTTCCGCCGTGCGCTATTTCAGCTTGAAATCCCAGTATTTGCTGTAATCCTCATGCAGGGATATTCTCATGGTCTGTTTGCCCATGTCATAGACAGAGGTGTACACGGTCTCCCAAAAACCGTCGGGGTTGTCGCGCGTGCAGTGCGAAAACGCCTGAACAATTTCGTCAACGTGCGGCTGCATTTCGTCCATCGGCGTATTTATGTTGTAATCCTTTCCTGTTGCGCTGTCGTATTGGTAATGCTCTGAATACCAGAAAGGCTTGGTACTCTTTTTGTATGCCTGCGTGTAATGCACGCTCTGCATAAGCCTGCGCATATTTTCTACGGAAGCTGCTTTGTCATAGCCCTTCTTAATGATGTCCATGCGCTCAATACCGCAGGCGTGAGGCGTATAACCGTCAACAGACAGATAATAATTCGTCATTGCCTCCGGATTTTTAACGACACGCAGTTCATTGTCCACTACTTCAACAACGTAAGATTCCTTCGGGTCTGCGATCATCCAGTGCAGTGTTGAAATTTTGGGCTTGTCAACAAGATTTTTGCCACGAAGCAGCTCAACAGCCTCCGCCGCGCTTTCCGCGTTGTCAAGAACATAGCGGACAACCGTAAGATACGGCAGGTCTTTTGCCCCTGGATTTGTGCTGTCATGTTCAACCTCTTTCGGAACGTAGTTTGAGTTGCACGTTACGCCTTTTTCGTTTATGCCGTCCAAAACCACGAACGGAAGCAGTTTTTTCATATCTTCGGAAAGTTCCCCGCTGTCTGCTTCCGCGAGGGGGACGTTTTGCATCATTACGACGCCCAGACTTGCGTAACGCTTGTCATTCCCCTCAACCCACACGACAAAATTGGGATCCTGTCCCATGAAAAAGTCGAAATTGCGCCCGTAAAAATTTCCGTTCACGACAGCGCTGCAGGCAAAAGCTTTTCCCTTGTCCGCCGCAGTTGTTATTTTGAAAAACTTTCTTATCAGCTCGGTATCGGAATAGACGCTCTCATCAAGGTCGTCATAGCGTGTCTTGTAAAGATAATCGGACACCTTTTCAACCTTCATCGCTTCCTCCGGCTTTTTGGAGTAATTTGCTTCGCTGTCCCCGTTGCACCCTCCGACGAAAATCACCGACGAAAACAGCACGGCAGCCGCGAAGAACACTAAAAGTTTTGATTTTATGTCTGACTTGAACATAACGATACCGCCTTCCAAAAATTTATACTGCCCAACGCCATTATAACATTTCAGCAAGAATTTGCACCGCTTTTCTTTTGTTTTTGTTTTTTGTTTGGCAGAGAGCTCTTGATAGATTGTTTCATTGATAAGACTTGACAAGTTCAATGGAAGAATTATAGAATTGCTGCGTCAGATTTCGCTTGGGAGGAGAAAAAGTTTATGGATAAGGATAGAATAATTTGGTTAGATTGTTTAAGGATAGCAGCTTGTTTTGCGGTTATATTTGCTCACACTGCTATACATGCATTTATAGCACGAGATCCAAGTTCATTGGGTTGGCATATTTGCAACTGTTATGACGTCATTGGGCAGTGGGCTAATTTTGCGTTCTTTATGATATCAGGAGTTTTCTTCCTTGATCCTGACAGGGAAATTTCTATAGATAAATTGTATTCAAAATATATTAAAAAGCTCGCCATTGTCTTTTTATTTTGGTTTCCCTTGAATAACATATTTTTCCTTTGGTATGGAAGCAAACTTTTCTCTCCAAATATTTTTGTGACAGCAAAAGTTTTTTTTCTTTTACGCCCATTGCATCTTTGGTTTTTGCCTATGATAATCGGCTTTTATATTTCCGTGCCGCTTCTTCGGTGCATAACGCAAAACGAAAAAATCCTGCCCTACTGCATATTTGTAGGCATATTGGCAACGTTAGTAAAGTACTTTAATGTAAAAATTATTGTAGATTTTGCCCGTTACATAGTAGCCCCATGTTTACCATTCATCCTGGGATATTATTTGATGAAGTGTAAAAAAATTAGCGGCAAAGCAGAATTTGCCTTGTATGCTCTCGGCATAATAGGGTATCTGTCTATGATTTTGCCAACAGCATATTTTTCATGCAAAGAAGGCAAGACACACATGGTGTACCTTGATGAGTGTAAATTTGTAATGGCTGTTGCAATTTTTTGCTTTTTCAAATGTCGTGTTGCTAAAGTAAATTTTTCTCCTCGGGCAAAATCAATAATACTGTTCCTATCTTCGCACACATTGGGGATATATTTGCTCCAAACGCCGCTTCGTTGTCTTGTTCACAGGTATCTTTTGCCAATAAATTCTTTTACCCCTTTATTTTCCATTCCTGTTGTGGCAATAATTACGTTTTTAATTTCTTTGGTAATAACTGTGTTACTCAAAAAAATCCCGCGGTTTAACAAGTATTTTATTTAGCAAAACTAATTTCCGGCGCACTATGTTTGACGGTGATCATCAGCGTGGGTGGCTATTTTGCAGACTATAACGTATAATTTTGACAAATATGGGGGTGCTTCGCATGAGGAGAAATAATTACGCCTTTTTGGCGGCGGCGGTTCTCTTGTTCGCCGTTTTGGCGTGGCTGAACGGCAGAGCCGGTTCCGTGGCGGGAGAGAGCTACAAGCCTGCGGCTTACGCCACGATTTTTGCCCTTTTCCCGCCCGTTATAGCGATAGTTCTTGCTCTTGTCACCAAGGAGGTTTATTCTTCGCTTTTTACCGGCATTTTCTTCGGAGCGCTGCTTTACGCAAACGGCAATCTTGAATTTATGCTGAATACGCTTTTTTACAATGCCGAGGGCGGTATGGTGACAAAGCTTTCCAATGCGTGGAACGTCGGTATCCTGATTTTTCTGATTATTTTGGGCATTCTTGTAGCGCTGATGAACAGGGTCGGCGGTTCCCGCGCCTTCGGGCACTGGGCTTCAAAGAACATCAAGACCCGCACGGGCGCTTTGTGCGCCACAGCTTTGCTCGGCATTCTGATTTTCGTGGACGACTATTTCAACTGCCTCACCGTCGGTTCGGTTATGCGTCCCGTTACGGACAAGTGCAATATCAGCCGCGCGAAACTCGCCTACCAGATAGACGCAACCGCCGCCCCTGTCTGTATTCTTGCGCCCGTTTCGAGCTGGGCGGCGGCCGTTTCGTCTTCCGTCCCCGCCGGTTCGCATATCAACGGTTTTACAATGTTTCTGCACACAATACCTTTCAATTTCTATGCACTCGGCACTTTGTTTATGCTTTTTGCCCTTGCGTTTATGGATTTTGATTTCGGCGCTATGAAGCTGCATGAGGACAACGCGGCAAAGGGCGACCTGTTCACCACTCCCGAACGCCCTTACGGCGAAGCGGACGAGGAGCTCAGCAATCCGAAAGGACAGGTGTTTGACCTGGCGGCGCCCGTTGCCATTCTGATTATTTTCTGCTGTACGGGTATGCTTTACACCGGCGGATTTTTTAAGGGCGTTCCTTTTGTTGACGCTTTCACGAACTGCGATGCTTCCAAAGGTCTTGTTTTCGGAAGCATTTCCACTCTTGCCGCGACTTTTCTGCTGTATATGTTCCGCAGCGTGATTACGTTCCGCGAGTTTATGGATTGCGTGCCCGACGGTTTTAAGGCTATGGTTGCCCCGGTTCTGATTTTGACTATGGCGTGGACGCTGTCAGGTATGACCACTCTGCTCGGCGCAAAGTTTTACGTGCATGACATAGTTGCAAGTTCGGCTGCCTCTCTGCGGCTTTTTCTTCCGTTTATTATTTTTATCATCGCGGTTTTCCTCGCTTTTTCAACAGGCACAAGCTGGGGAACTTTTGCGATTTTAATTCCGATTGTGTGCAATATTTTTGACAGTCCTGACACTTATCAGACTCTTGTAGTTTCAATCGCCGCCTGTCTTTCGGGCGCCGTCGCGGGCGATCACAGCTCGCCGATCAGCGACACGACTATTATGGCGTCCGCCGGCGCGCATTGCGAACACGTCAATCACGTAACAACACAGCTGCCTTACGTATCTGTCGTGACTGCCTGTTCCGCCGCAGGTTATCTCTTTACGGGGTGGCTTGCTTATTCTTTTGAGAACAGTTTTGCTTTGATCGGACTGCCTTTCACTCTCATGCTGCTGTTCGGTGCATTGTATACAATTCGTTCGCGCGTAAAAAATCACAGCGCATAACTCAGCCGCAAGGCATTATAAAAGCCCCGCTTTTGCGGGGCTCTGTTTTTTGGTTCGAACCGTTTTTTGTTGCTTATTACTAGTCAACCAGCTGGATTTTGTTGATACGAGAACCAGCCGCTTTCGCGTCTGTTTCTCGTATGTCCGTAATCCAGATTAGTCAACCAGCTGGATTACGACCATCGGCGACGCGTCGCCGGGGCGTGTTCCGAGTTTGACTATTCTTGTATATCCGCCGTTACGGTTGGCATATTTCGGACCAAGCTCGCTGAAGAGCTTGATTACCGCTTCTTTGTGCGGCATACGGGCGATAACAAGGCGGCGGTCGGTAAGTGTGCCTGATTTTGCTTTTGTAATCATTTTTTCGGCAACCTTACGAAGTTCTTTCGCTCTTGTTTCCGTTGTAACTATGCTGCCGGCCACAAAGAGACTTGCCGCCATGTTGCCGAGCATTGCCCAGCGATGGGAACTGCAGCGTCCCAGTTTTCTAAGTGCCATGCGGTGTCTCATTTATTTTTCCTCCTCTGTTTCTTTGTCTCCTGCAAGGTGAAGGTCAAGCTTTGCAAGCCTCTCTTCAATTTCCTTAAGGGAAATTCTGCCAAGGTTGCGCGTCTTCATAAGTTCTTCTTTGCTTTTTCCGACAAGGTCGCTTATGAGGTGCACACCTCCGCGAAGCAGACAGTTTTCGCTGCGGACGGAAAGCTCCAAATCGCGGACGGAACGGCTGAGCCATGCGTTGTCGCCTATCTGGTATGCTTTCTGTTTCGGCGTATTGTCGCTGATGTCCGGATCTTCAACGTCGCTGCTTCCCGGACCGGCTATTGTATCTATTATTGAGACGTAGTAGCTTTTGAGAATTTTTCCGGCCTGAACTATGGCGTCTTCGGCACTGATCGTGCCGTTCGTCCATATTTCAAGGTTGAGACTGTCGTAGTCTGTACGCTGTCCCAGACGTTTGTCAGCGATTTCGTATTTAACCCTTTCAACAGGCGAGAAAAGCGCGTCCGTCTGCATCGCGTCTGCCGGCAGCCACGCCGCGCGCGGTCTGTCAATAGGCGCATAGCCCGTTCCGGTGCTTATGTAGATATCCATTGCAATGCGGGCGCCGTCTTCAAGCGTGCAGATGTAGGCGTCCGGATTAGGGAATTCAATATCTGCGTCCGGTTCAATATCCGCCGCCGTAACGCGCTTCGGACCGACTGCGTCAAGTCTGAGCGTTTTTACGGTATTTGAGCGGCAGCTGACTGCTATATGCTTAAGGTTTACAAGAAGTTCAATCACGTCTTCCTTTACGCCGGAAACCGTGCTGAACTCGTGAAGAACACCCTCTATGCGAACCGCAATGATTGCTGCTCCGGAGATTGAAGAAAGCAGAACGCGGCGGAGCGAGTTTCCGAGCGTTACCCCGTAGCCTCTTTCAAGCGGCTCGATTGTTAATTTACCGTATGAGGGGGTAGACTCCTGCATTACGACATCGTAACGATCGTGTTCCATACTAACCCCTTCCTTTCACTTGTTAGCACTAACGTGCATAGAATTCGACAACGAGCTGCTCCTGGACAGGAACTTCAATCTGTTCGCGGACAGGCAGCGTCACGACCGTTCCCGTAAGCGCGTCGGCATTAAGCTCAAGCCACGCAGGAACTGCGTGGGTCACGGCGCTTTCAACGTTTTCCTTGATGACTGCGAGTTCGCGGCTGCCTTCGGCAACGGCGATTACGTCGCCCTGTTTAAGGATCGCGCTGGGGATGTCAAGCTTGCGTCCGTTGACGGTGAAATGTCCGTGGCGGACAAGCTGACGTGCCTGGGCACGGCTGACGCCGAAACCGAGACGGTAGACAATGTTGTCTATGCGGCGTTCAAGAAGCTGAAGGAAGTTGTGGCCTGTCTGTCCGGCAAGTCTTGCTGCTTCAGCGTAAATTGTGCTGAACTGTGTTTCGTTGAGGCTGTAGAAACGGCGAAGTTTCTGTTTTTCGCGAAGACGGAGTCCGTATTCGCTCATTTTGCCGCGGCGTGTTCCGTGCTGTCCCGGTTTTGAATTGCGTTTTTTGAATGCGCATTTCTCGGTATAGCAGCGGTCGCCTTTAAGAAAGAGCTGGCAGCCTTCTGCACGGCAGAGGCGGCATACAGGTCCTGTATATCTGCTCATACTTTGTTTCCTCCTTTAAAACTACACGCGACGACGCTTCGGCGGACGGCATCCGTTGTGCGGAATCGGTGTTGCGTCACGAATGACGTTAATGCTGAGTCCTGCTGCCTGAAGGGCACGAATTGCTGATTCGCGTCCGGGTCCCGGACCTTTGACGATTACGTCAACTTCGGTGACACCATGTTCCTGGGCTGCTTTTGCTGCCTGGGCTGCTGACATCTGCGCTGCATACGGAGTTGATTTGCGTGCGCCCTTGAATCCGACGTTTCCGCCTGCAGACCATGAAAGGGCGTTGCCCTGTTTATCCGTAAGCGTTACGATTGTGTTGTTGAACGTTGAATAAATGTGTGCAACACCGTAGCTTACGTTCTTCTTATCTTTGCGTTTACGAGTACGCTGTACGCGTTTGGCCACTTGATATTCCCTCCCTGTAAAGCGTTATTTCGTAGCTTTTTTCTTGCCGGCAACCGTGCGTTTCGGTCCCTTGCGGGTGCGGGCGTTGGTTTTGGTCTTCTGTCCGCGGACAGGAAGTCCCTGACGGTGTCTGAGACCACGGTAACTTCCGATGTCCATAAGACGTTTGATGTTCATTGCTCTCTCACGGCGAAGGTCGCCTTCGAGAACGTAGTTTTCGAGTTCTGCGCGAAGCTTCTGTTCGTCTTCCTCGCTCATATCCTTGACGCGGACGTCAGGATTCACACCCGTTGCTTCAAGAATGCGGCTTGCATAGGCAGGTCCGATTCCGTAAATGTAGGTGAGGGCGATTTCGATTCTTTTTTCGCGCGGCAGATCGACTCCTGCTAAACGTGCCATAAGCTGTTATCTCCTTCCACCCTGGCGCTGTTTGTGACGCGGGTTTTTGCTGCAAATAACGCGCACGACGCCATGACGTTTGATTATTCTGCAAAATTCACAAATTGGTTTGACCGATGGTCTTACTTTCATTTGTTGCAGACCTCCTTGAGAAATTCTTAATACATAGATTTGTTTTTTATTTGTATCTATATGTGATTCGCCCACGGGTCAAGTCGTATGGCGAAAGCTCCAATTGTACACGGTCACCCGGAAGAATCCTTATAAAATTCATCCGCATCTTTCCGGAAACATGGGCCAGTATTTTATGACCGTTTTCCAACTCTACACGGAACATGGCATTAGGCAGCGGTTCAACAACCTTACCCTTTACCTCAATTACATCTTCCTTGTCCATGCAGTTTCTCAACCTCCCTGTTTGCAGGATACGCTGCCTTTGTTCAGACTGCCGGAATCTTACCGATCCGCCAGACGTTATCCGGGGTTCTGTTCCCGCAACCTCTCGGCAGCTCTTTAAGATTGATCTGCGTCTCTTGTGAAGGTGTTTCATGTTCTTTCATTCCGGACTGCCGCATTCGCCAAAATCCGTGTCTGCGCCACCCGTTTTCGAATCACCTTCCGTGGCACTGCCACGAATAAATTTCCTGCGTACTTTGTTTGACGAACTTTTACAAGATCGCCGGGTCTGAATTTCGCTGCGCTATTCCTCCCACGGAGTAAGTATCTCAACCCCGTTGTCCGTGACGAGCAGCGTATTTTCAAAATGCGCCGCGTCACTGCCGTCAGCTGTAACGACCGTCCACTGGTCGTCCAAAGTTTTAACTTCTTCAGCGCCCGTCATTACCATTGGTTCAACACAAAAGGTCATTCTCGGTTTTATGACAAGTCCGCTGCCCTGCTTCCCGTAGTTGGGAACCTGAGGCGCTTCGTGCGGTCTCCTGCCTATTCCGTGACCGGCATAGTCTCTGACGAGACCGTAGCCCTGCGGTATAACGGTCTGTTCAACCGCGTAACCGATATCTCCGAGTGTTGCCCCCGGTTTGACTGCCTTCATACCGTTGTGGAGAGACTGAAGAGTGATGTCGAGCAGCCGCTTGCGTTCATCACTGATTTGTCCAACTGCGTACGTACAGCAGGCATCGCCGAAAAATCCGTCTATGGAGGCTCCTGTATCTACCGTAAAGATGTCACCCTCCTGGAGGATTCTGTCTTTTGAAGGTATTCCGTGAACCACCTCGTTGTTGATTGAGGCGCATATCGTTCCTGGAAATGCTACCGGAACCCATGACACTTTGTAGTTCTTAAAAGCAGGTTTACCGCCTGACTTTCTGATAAGATCCTCGGCAGCCAGGTCCAGAGTCAGCGTATCCACACCCGGCTTTACGAGGTCTCTCATCAGTTTAAGTATATCTGCTACAAGCTGTCCCGCTTTCCTCATTTTCACAAGGTCGCGGTCGCTTTTGAAGGTTATCATTTATCTTATGCCTTTGCTCTCAAGCAGATTCAGGACAGCATCCTTAGCTCCCGATGCGTCAATTTTGAGAAGAACGCCCTGCGAGCCGTAGTAATCGACTATGGGCGCCGTCTGCTCGTGGAATACGGCGAGGCGTTTGCGGATGACTTCTTCCTTGTCGTCATCGCGCTGAATGACCTCTCCTCCGCATTTGTCGCAGACACCTTCAACCTTTGCAGGTTTGAGCATCGTGTTGTAAATTTCTCCGCACGCCTTGCAAACTCTTCTTGAAGTAAGTCTGTTGACAACGACTTCGTCTTCAATTTCAAGTTCCACCGCCGCGTCGAGTCTCATGCCGAGTTTGTCCAAAAGCCTGCCCAGCGCTTCTGCCTGAGGCAGCGTTCTCGGAAAACCGTCGAGCATAAATCCTGCAATGCAGTCGTTTTCCTTGAGGCGTTCCTCCATCATGTCAATTATGACCTGATCCGGAACGAGTTTGCCTGCGTCCATATAGGATTTCGCCAATTTTCCGAGCTCAGTGCCTTCTTTGACGTTGGCCCTGAGCATATCGCCCGTTGAAATGTGGGCTATCGGATATTTGGCTTTAATCGTTGCGGCCTGTGTTCCCTTGCCTGCGCCCGGGGCGCCTATAAGGATTATTCTCATCTTGTTCAGTTCTTATTACAGTCTGAGAAGACCGCCTGATTTGTTCTGGCGTTTCAAAATGCCCTGATAGTGGCGCATAAGAAGCTGCGCTTCGATCTCGTGAACAGTGTCAAGAGCGACACCGACAACGATGATGACCGCGGTTCCGCCGAAATAGAAGGAGTGGATGTTGAGAACTCTCGTCATAATCGTCGGGACAACCGCGATGAGTGCGAGGGCCGCAGATCCGGCGAGCGTAATGCGCTCCATAACCTTCTCTATGTATTCTTCGGTCGGCTTGCCCGGACGGATACCGAGAATAAAGCCGCCGTTTTTCTTCATGTTTTCGGCTATTTCATCCGGTTTGAAGACAACAGCCGTGTAGAAGAAACCGAAGAAAACTATCAGGATTACGTACAGTATCATGTAAACAGGACTCGTCGGGCTGAACCACTGAACGATTTTCTGCGCTGTGGCGCCGTGGAAGAATCCGGCGATAGTGTACGGGAAAAGCAGTATTGATGACGCGAAGATAATAGGTATAACGCCTGCCGTATTGACTCTGAGCGGGATGAACGTGCTCTGTCCGCCGTACATTTTGTTGCCTACCACGCGTTTGGCGTACTGGACGGACATGCGGCGCTGACCTTCCTGAAGAAGGATACATCCGGCTATAACCGCAAGCATAAACACGATTGCGATGAGAAATACGATGAAATTAAGTTCGCCGAGTTTCAGAAGCTGGAACGTGCGAATGACCGCATCGGGAATTCTTGCGACGATACCCGCAAAAATGAGCATTGAAATACCGTTGCCAATTCCGTAGTCGGACATAAGCTCACCGATCCACATAACGGCCATTGCGCCCGTCGTGAGCGTGAGCGTTACGACGCACACGTCAATCCATGAACCGGAGAAAATTCCTGCGCTTCTGAGCCAGCCTGTCATACCAAGAGCCTGAACAACCGCGAAAACGATGGTACCGATACGTGTGTACTGCACCATTTTTTTCTGGCCTTCAGGACCTTCCTTCATCATTTTCTCAAGGCTCGGTATAACAACTGCGAGCAGCTGCATAACGATACTTGAGTTGATATACGGCGTGACGCCCATTGCAAAGATACCAAATCTGCTGAGGGCGCCGCCTGCGAAGAGGTCGAGGAAACCCAGTATACCGCTCTGTTCAAAAAGCTTTGAAAGTGCCGCTGCATTGATACCCGGCGTCGGAATAAGCGCACCGAGACGGTACACAAAGAGCGCGCCGAGAACAAAGAGGAAGCGGCGTTTCAAATCAGGCAGTCTGAAGGCATCTTTTAAGGAGTCTAACACCTTAGATCACCTCGGCTTTTCCACCGGCTGCTTCGAGCTTTGCTTTTGCTGAAGCGCTGAATGCTTTTGCCTTTACTGTAAGTTTTTTCGTGATTTCGCCTTCACCGAGAATCTTGAGAGGCGCCGCCGCGTCTGAGATAAGGCGGAGAGCTGCGAGCTTAGCCGCATCCACTTCTGCCCCGTCTTCAAAGCGGGCGTCGAGTTCGTCAAGATTCACGACCTGATATTTAACAGCAAAACGGAAGTTGCTGAAGCCGCGTTTAGGGATGCGGCGGGCAAGCGGCATCTGGCCGCCTTCAAAGTTCGGGCTGATGTCCGGGCTTTTGCGGGCTTTCTGACCTTTATGGCCTTTACCTGCTGTTTTACCCTGTCCGCTTCCAAGTCCCTGTCCGAGACGTTTTTTGGCTTTTCTTGAGCCCGGTGCCGGGCAAAGTTCTTCAAGCTTCATGCCGGAACCTCCTATTCTTCCTCTGACCACTCGAGCAGGTGGCTGATCTTGTTGACCATGCCGCGAATCTGCGGAGTGTCATTGTGAATTACAGTGTCATTGAGCTTGTGAAGTCCGAGAGCTGCAATGACTCTTTCCTGACGCGGAGGACGTCCGACTGTGCTTCTTTTCCATGTAATGCGAAGTTTGGCCATAGTCTGTGAACCTCCTATGCGTCTTTACGCTCGATACCGCGGAGACGGTATATTTCTTCCGGCGTGCGGAAGCGTTTAACCGCGTCCATGGTTGCGTATGCGATGTTAATCGGGTTTGCCGTTCTGCCCGTTACCTTAGCGATAACGTCTTTAATTCCGCCAAGTTCCATGATCGGACGAACCGATGAACCTGCGAGAACTCCGGTACCCGGGGCTGCGGGACGGAAGAGAACTTCCGCTGCGCCGAATTTGCCGATAATCGGGTGAGGAATTGTCGTACCAACCTTTTTAAGGTCGATAAGGTTTTTCTTTGCATGCTCTACAGCTTTGCGCATTGCTTCGGAAATTTCCTTCGCTTTGCCCATGCCGAGACCAACCTGGTCAACGCCGTCACCAACCGCAACGAGGACTGCGAAACGGAAACGTTTGCCGCCTTTGACAACCTTTGCTACGCGGTTGACAAAAACTACGCGCTCCGTAAGTTCCATTCCTCTGCTGCTGTATGATTTATTGGCTTCTTTTTTGTTGTTTGTCTTGTTTTCTTTCGCCACGGTACTCTGCCTCCCCTTAGAACTTCAGGCCGGCTTCACGAGCTGCATCTGCGAGAGCCTGGACTCTTCCGTGATAGATGTGTCCGCCTCTGTCAAAAACAACTGTGTTGACGCCTTTAGCCAGAGCACGTTCCGCTATCTGTTTGCCAACCTCTTTGGCTGCTTCGATGTTTCCTTTTTTGTCTGCGCCGAAGCTTTTGTCCATCGTTGAGGCTGAAACAAGCGTGCATCCCTTTTCGTCATCGATAATCTGAGCGTAGATATGCTTCAGACTGCCGAATACCGAAAGACGCGGGCGTTCCGCTGTTCCGGATACGTGCTTCCTGAGGCGCTGGTGGCGGAGTTCGCGCATTGCATTACGACTGCGATTTTTCAACGTCCTACACCTCGCCTTTACTTCGATTTAGCACCGGCTTTGCCGGCCTTGCGAATTACGTACTCGCCTTCGTATCTGATACCTTTGCCTTTGTACGGTTCCGGTGAGCGGTATTCGCGTATGTTAGCCGCGACCTGACCTACGATCTGTTTGTCAATGCCGCTGACTGTGATGTTAATCGGTGACGGGCAGGCGAATTCGATTCCCTGCGGGGGAACGACTTCAATCGTGTGCGAATAGCCGAGGCTGAGCACAAGCGTTTTGCCCTGCATGGCAGCACGGTAGCCTACGCCGACGATTTCAAGTTTTTTCTCAAAACCTGAGCTTACACCGGTGATCATGTTGTTGAGGAGAGCTCTTGTCATACCGTGAGCAGCGCGTACGGCTTTAATTTCGCTTTCGCGCTCTACGACAACTTTGCCCTCTTCAAGCTTGACGTTGATCTGCGGCATAATGTCCATTTCAAGCGTGCCTTTGCCGCCTTTGACTGCAACGTGTCTGCCGTCGATTTTAACTTCAACGCCGCTGGGAAGTGCTATCGGTTTGCGTCCTATTCTTGACATCTGGGCACCTCCGCTACCACACGAAGCATACGACTTCACCGCCGAGTCCGCGTTTGCGGGCTTCAGCGTCGGTCATAAGTCCGGCTGACGTTGAAATCATGGCTATTCCGAGTCCGCCCATAACTTTCGGGAGGTCTTCCTTACCGACATAGATGCGGCGTCCGGGTTTGCTTATACGGCGAAGTCCCTGGATAACGCGTTCTTTTGCCGGACCGTAGTTCATGGTAACTCTGAGAAGCGCCATTTTCTGTTTAGGGTCGTTTACTGTCTTGTAAGTGCGGATGTAGCCTTCTTCTTTGAGGATGCGTGCAACCTCAAGACGCATTTTGCTGAGCGGCATGTCGACTGTTTCAAGATAGACGACGTTTGCGTTTCTGATGCGTGTAAGCATATCCGCGACAGGATCTGTAATATACATTCAGTATCCTCCTTGCACGTGCCTACCAGCTTGACTTGACGACGCCGGGGATTTTTCCCTCGCGTGCAAGTTTTCTGAAACAGCAGCGGCACATATCGAATTTCCGCATGTATCCGTGGATACGTCCGCAGAGCGGGCAGCGGTTGTGTTTTCTTACTTTGAACTTAGGTTCAAGCTTTGATTTGTTGATAAGACTTTTTCTTGCCATGGTGTGCGCTCCTTCTTAGTGGGCGAACGGCATGCCGAGCTCTTTAAGGAGAGCCTGAGCTTCTTCGTCCGCTTTCGCCGTCGTAACAAACGAAATATTCATTCCGCGCTGACGAATGACTTTGTCAAAGTCTATTTCAGGGAAAAGAAGCTGTTCTTTCAGACCAAGGTTATAGTTGCCTCTGCCGTCAAAACCTTTCTTTGAAACACCCTGGAAGTCTTTGATACGCGGAAGTGCTATGTTGATAAGACGATCAAGGAATTCCCACATTTTGGCGCCTCTGAGCGTAACGCAGCAGCCGACAGGCTGTCCTTCGCGAAGCTTAAAGCCTGCGATGGATTTTTTGGCGCGTTTGAGCATAGGCTTCTGGCCCGTGATTATTGTCAGCTCGTTAATGGAGGCATCCATGTATTTCGTATCAAGCTTTGCCTCATTGACGCCGATGTTGATGACAATTTTCTCCATACGCGGAATCTGCATCACGTTTTTGAATTCAAACTGTTCCTTGAGGCGGGGAGCGACTTCTTCAGTATATTTTGTTAAAAGACGCGGAGTCATTCTCTATCCCCTCCTATATCTTATCGATAATCTCGCCGCATTTTTTACAAACGCGGACTTTGTCGCCGTTGTCGAGATACGCATGGGCAATGCGCGTAGCTTTGCCGCATGACGGGCAGACAAGCATTACCTTGCAGGCGCGGACAGCTGCTTCTTTTTTGATGAGTCCGCCGCGCGGGTCTTTCTGACTCGGACGAACGCTTTTTGTGACCATGTTAATGTTTTCGATAATAAGCGTATCTTTCTCTACATTTCTGCGGAGGACTTTGCCTTCTTTTCCGGCGTCCTTGCCGGAAATAACTTTGACACGGTCATCTTTTCTGATTCCCATTCTGGACATGACCCTTACCTCCTACACAACTTCAGGCGCAAGCGATACGATGCGCATGTATTTCTTTTCACGGAGTTCCCTTGCTACGGGACCAAAAATACGCGTTCCTTTCGGATCTCCGTTGGCATCGATCACGACTGCCGCGTTGTCGTCAAAACGTACGTAGGAACCGTCTTTGCGGCGGATTTCTTTTTTCGTTCTGACGATAACGGCTTTGACTACGTCGCCTTTTTTGATTGAGCCGTTCGGAGTTGCCTCGCGTACGGCTGCCACTATGACGTCACCGATTGTTCCGACTTTGCGGAAACTGCCGCCTTTAACCTGGATGCAGAGGAGCTTTCTTGCACCGCTGTTATCGGCTACGTTAAGTACTGTACGCAGCTGTATCATGCTTTACTCCTCCTCACCGCCAAGGATAGGCGCTTTTTCGATAATCTTTGTGACTTCCCAGTGTTTTCTTGCGCTGAGAGGACGTGTTTCTTCGATCTGAACTCTGTCGCCTATGCGGCATTCATTGTTCTCGTCGTGAGCCATAAACTTTTTGGACCGGAGAACCGGTTTACCGTAGAGTTCGTGTTTGGCCATGCGGTCAACGCGGACGACGATGGATTTTTCCATCTTGTCGCTGACGACTATGCCTACGCGAGCCTTGCGATATTTGACTTCTTCTGCCATAGCCGGTTACCTCCTTGCTTCCATTTCTTTTTCCGTGATGATTGTAAGCACACGGGCAATGGATTTCTTGACTTCTTTAATACGTCCTACGTTGCTCAGCTGTCCGATTGCATTCTGGAAACGGAGGTTGAACAACTCCTGTTTGAACTGTTTGTTTTTGTCTTTCAGCTCAGATATGCTGAGATCTCGTAATTCTTTGGGATCCATATCTATTCACCTGCTCCCTCTCGGGTAATCAATTTGACCTTGATCGGCAGCTTGAAGGCGGCTGTGCGGAACGCTTCTTCAGCGATTTCCAGAGGTACTCCGGCGATTTCGAACATTACACGGCCGCGTTTGACTGCTGCTGTCCAATATTCGACGTTACCTTTACCTTTTCCCATTCGTGTTTCAAGCGGCTTCTGCGTGACAGGGCGGTCAGGGAAAATTCTTATCCAGATTTTACCGCCTTTCTTCATTTTACGGCTGAGCGCGACACGGACTGCCTCTATCTGGCGGGCTGTGATCCATCCGTTTTCGCAGGCCTGAAGACCGAAGTCACCAAAGTCAACCTTGTTTGCTCCTTTGGCATAACCACGGAGCGGCGTCAGATGAGGCTTGCGGAACTTAACTCTCGTCGGCTGTAACATGCGCGGTTATCCCCTTTCTTTCGGAGCTTTGACAGCTTCAACCTCTATGGGTTTGCGCTGCATTACTTCACCTTTGTAAATCCAAGTTTTGATACCGATAATTCCGTAGACTGTGCGTGCTTCTGCGAAACCATAGTCAATGTCCGCTCTGAGTGTTGAAAGCGGGAGCTGACCTTCAAGGTACCATTCCGTACGTGCGATTTCAGCACCGCCGAGGCGGCCTGCGCACTGGACTTTAATTCCTTTTGCGCCTGATTTCATGGCACGGAATATTGACTGTTTCATTGCGCGTCTGAAGCTTATACGACGCTCGAGTGATGAAGCAACGCCTTCGGCAACAACCTGTGCCTCTATATCAGGGTTCTTCATTTCCTGAATGTTGATCATGACCCGGTTTCCGGTCTTTTTCTGCAGTTCTTCGCGAACTATCTGAATTTCTGCACCATGTTTGCCGATTACGACACCAGGCCGGGCGGTCGAAACTGTAAAACGCATTACGTTTCCGATACGCTCGATATCCACGCGGCTGACTCCTGCTGCTGCCCAGCGTTTTTTGATCCATTCTCTGAGCTCGAGGTCCTCGTGGAGGAATTTGGCATATTTTTTCTTATCGGCGAACCAGCGTGATTCCCAGTCGTAGATAACGCCAAGTCTGTAACCTACCGGGTGAACTTTCTGACCCACTAGTCACCCCTCCTTATTTCTCAGCAACTGTCACCGTGATGTGACAGGTGTGATGTCTGTACGTATGAGCGCGTCCCTGTGCAACAGGGCGGAAGCGCTTCATGTATGTTCCCTGATCTGCCGTTATTTCTTTGACATAGAGTTTATCGATGTCAAGTCCGAAATTGTGTTCTGCATTGGCAACTGCGCTTTTGAGAACTTTTTCGGCAAAACGTGCGCCTTTGTTGGGTGTGAACTTAAGTATCGTGAGGGCATCTGCCGCTTTTTTGCCTCTTACGAGGGCGATAACGCGGCGAACCTTCGTTGCGGGAACTCTAAGTCCAACTGCTTTTGCTTTCGCGTCCATTGTCGTTCCTCCTTATGCCTATTTCACTTTGGAGGAACGTTCCTGTCCGGCGTGTCCGCCGAACTTACGCGTAGGTGCAAATTCCCCAAGTTTGTGACCGATCATGTTGTCGCTGACATAAACAGGAACGTGGATGCGTCCGTTATGAATTGCGATTGTATGTCCGACCATTTCAGGCGTTATGCTTGAACTGCGGGCCCAGCTTTTGATAACTGTCTTCTTGCCCGATTCGTTCATGTCTTCAACCCTGCGAAGAAGTTTCGCATCTACATAGGGTCCTTTTTTAATTGAACGAGACATTTATAATTTCCTCCCTACAAGCCGTGATTACTTCTTGCGACGGCGGACGATAAATTTGTCCGAAGCTTTGCGCTTGCGCGTACGGTAACCCTTGGCAGGCGTACCCCACGGTGAAACAGGGTGCTTGTGAGATTTACTCTTGCCTTCACCACCGCCCATCGGGTGGTCAACCGGGTTCTGAATCATACCGCGGATATGGGGTCTGATTCCGAGCCAGCGGGTTCTTCCTGCTTTGCCTGACACAACGTTTTCATGCTCTTCGTTGCCGATTTGGCCGACTGTCGCCATGCATTCGAGAAGGACAAGACGGAGTTCTCCGCTCGGCATACGAACGTATGCGTATTTTCCTTCTTTTGCCATGAGCTGTGCCGACGTACCGGCTGAACGTGCAAGCACCCCGCCGCGTCCCGGTTCAAGTTCGATGTTGTGAATAACGGTACCGACGGGAATTGCTTTCAGTTTGAGAGCATTGCCCGGACGGATGTCGGAATCGTCTCCGGCATATATTTTGTCGCCGACGCCAAGACCTACCGGCGCAAGAATGTAACGTTTTTCACCATCGAGGTAGGAAACAAGTGCGATACGGGCTGAACGGTTCGGATCGTATTCGATTGAAACGATTGTTCCCGGTACTCCGGTTTTGTCGCGCTTGAAGTCGATAATGCGATATTTTACTCTGCCGTGTCCGCCAAGGTGGCGTGATGTTACGCGTCCGTTGCTGTTACGGCCTCCAGACTGTTTCAGTGCCGTGACAAGGCTGCGTTCCGGCTTTGCCTTTGTAACTTCTGAATAATCAGGCAGAGCCATCTGGCGACGGGCGGGTGTAGTGGGTTTAAATTTCTTGATTCCCATTGTTTATTCCCCTTTCCTACGCGCTTGCGCCTTCAAAGAATGCAATCTTTTCGCCTTCTGCAAGCGTTACGATTGCTTTCTTCCAAGAACGTGAACGGCCCATAAAAGCACCCATGCGTTTCGGTTTCGAACGAACCTGAATCGTGTTCACTCTTACAACCTTGACGTTGAAAACTTCTTCGACGGCCTTGCGGATTTCTATCTTGTTGGCTTTGGGAAGAACTTCAAACGTGTACTGTCCGAGTTCCATAAGCGCGCTCGTTCTTTCTGTGATAATCGGACGAACGATGATATCGTATGCTGCTGCGTTCATTAGCCGAACACCTCCTCGAGCTTCTTAACCGCTTCAGGTGTCGCGATAAGCTGCTCATGATTAAGAAGGTCATAGACGTTGATACTGTCAACATGAAGAACCTGTGCGCCCGGAATGTTCGCTGCTGATCTTGATGCCGCAATGTTCGTTTCGTGTGTTACGAAGAGCGGTTTTCTCTCGGCGTTTACGGCTGCGAGGAAAGCGACCATTGTCTTTGTCTTCGGTGCTTCAACGTCGAATTTTTCAAGAACAAGCATTTTTTCTTCCTGAACTTTCAGCGTAAGTGCGCTGCAAAGTGCAAGACGGCGAACTTTCTTGTTGACCTTCTGATGATAATCTCTCGGATGCGGTCCGTGCGCAACTCCGCCGCCGACCCAGATCGGTGAACGGTTGCTTCCGGAACGCGCATGTCCGGTGTGTTTCTGTCTCCAAGGTTTCTTTCCGCCGCCGCGGACATCTCCGCGATCTTTGGTATTGTGCGTACCCTGACGGCAGTTGGCAAGATGTGCGACTACAACCTGGTGCATTGCAGGAACGTGTACGGGGGCACCGAAGACTGCATCAGACAGTGTATAATCGCCGATTACTTCGCCTTTGAAGTTCACTTCTTTTACTACAGGCATTAGTCTTCTCCTCCTTACTTGTCTGCTTTACGGAGCATTACAAGTCCGTCTTTTGCGCCAGGAACCGATCCTTTAACAAGGATAAGGTTGTTTTCTTCATCAATTGAGAAAACCTTGAGGTTCTTTGTCGTGACGCGTTCAGCTCCCATGTGTCCTGCCATTCTGCGGCCTTTGGGAACACGTCCCGGGTAGCTGCTGCAACCTATGGAACCAGGGTGGCGGTGCGTGACCGACTGCCCGTGGCTCTGCGGAATTCCGCCGAAGCCGTGGCGTTTCATTACGCCCTGATATCCTTTTCCTTTGCTGACGCCAGTGGCGTCAACAACTTCGCCATTTTGGAACAGAGAAACGGTGATTTCCTGTCCCACCTGGTAGTCCGCGCTGTTGTCAACACGGAACTCCCTCAGCCAGCGCTTGGGTGCTACGTTCTGTTTCTCGAAGCTTCCTTTCGCAGGTTTTGAAACCTTTGAATCTTTCACTTCGCCGAAACCGAGCTGCACTGCGCTGTAGCCGTTCTTTTCAGGTGTCCGGATTTCAACGACTGAGCAAGGACCTGCTTCGATAACCGTTACAGGTACCGCCTTGCCTTCCTCGTCGAAGACCTGGGTCATCCCAACCTTGCGGCCCAGTATCCCCATACTCATGTGTTTCAGCTCCTTTATTCTCGGATCTTACTACAGTTTAATCTGGATATCCACTCCTGAGGGCAGGTTAAGCTCCATGAGTGTTTCCATTGTCTTCTGTGTAGGATCCACAATATCGATAAGACGCTTGTGCGTCCTGATCTCAAACTGTTCGCGCGCATCTTTGTCCGTATGCGGGGACGTCAGAGCGGAGAACTTTTCGATTTCGGTCGGGAGAGGTACAGGTCCCGACACTTTTGCACCGGTGCGTTTCGCCGTTTCGGCAATCTGAATTGCCGAAGCGTCGAGTACACGGTTGTCAAAAGCTTTGAGCTTAATACGAATTTTCTTTGTCAAAGTGCTCAACTCCTAAATCGAATTATTCGATAATTGAGGTAACGACGCCGGCGCCGACCGTATGGCCGCCTTCGCGTACTGCAAAACGAAGTCCTTCTTCCATCGCTATCGGCGCTATGAGTTTGACTTCAAATTTGCT
>JAGHTZ010000067.1 GCA_018065065.1 Candidatus Equadaptatus faecalis
GTGGACTTCCTGTCCGCTCGCTTATTTTAACATTCAAACGTCAGCGTGTAAATCGCTGAACATAAATAAAAGTACACAGTAAATAATACGTCTGCCTGACCACACGTGTTTTTTTACTTTCGGCGTACAGTTGCAAAAGCTAAATTAATTTTTGGGCAGTTTTTATATCTTTTTCCAAATTAAATGACGCAATATTCCTGAATAATCTTTAACTTCCTTAAAAAGCTTAAGACAGTTGGGCGCGATTTCTTTAAGCTTTTCGGACTGTTTGTCTCCGGCAGTTTCGAAACCAACAAGACCTCTGGTTTTGACAAACAACGGCAGCGTTCCAAAAAGCAGCTTATAACAATCCAGCCCGTATTCTCCGCCGTTCAGCGCTGTTTCCGGCTCATAATCTGTTACGTCTTTCATTAAATTGGGCAGTTCTGAAACAGATATATACGGCGGATTTGCAGTTATAAAGTCAAATTGATTTTTAAGAGCAAGTTCTGACGGATTGCTGTTCAGCACAAGCTTCAGCCTGTTTTCAAGTCCGTAAAGCGCCCTGTTTTTCTCCGCCCATTCAAGCGCCTTGCAGCTTGCGTCAACGGCTATTCCGCGCAAATCAGCCCTTTCAAGAAGCATTGCAGCCGCCATGCAGCCGCTTCCCGTGCACCAGTCGGCAAAATAAGCGTTTTCCGGCGCAAGCTTTAACATTTCTTCGACAAGCAGTTCTGTTTCGGGACGCGGTATCAGACAGCCTTCGCCAACCTTAAAAGTATATCCGTAAAATTCAGCTTCTCCGAGTATATAGGACAACGGCATACGCTGAAGCCTCTGCTCCACCGCATGTTCAATTTCATACAATTTGTCTGATGGCACGTCAGTTTCGGCGTGCGTTGTCAAAAATGCCGCCGGAACGTCAAGAAACTTTGACAGGAGCGTATCAACAACATACGCAGGTCTTTCGATACCTGCGCATGTAAGCTTCTCTATTGCCGTTTTTCTGTACGCTCCGAGTTTCATTATACCGCGAGAGCC
>JAGHTZ010000068.1 GCA_018065065.1 Candidatus Equadaptatus faecalis
TGCACTGGTTCGTCGGGGCGTAGCGCAGTCTGGTTAGCGCGCTTGGTTCGGGACCAAGAGGTCGGAAGTTCAATTCTTCTCGCCCCGACCAGTTGAAAACAGCAGTTTTCCAAGTATTGGAAAACTGTTTTTTTATGCTGCACTGACAAAAAAAATCAAAGAAATTCCAGGAATTTTCATTTTTTGGTTAACAAATTTGGGGTCTGATTGCAATTTGATAATTGGAGGGACCTATACACCACAGCAACGCGCAAAGAACTAAAAAACGCCAATCCGTCCTGCGCCCCAAGGGGCTTACCGCGGAAGGCAGACAGTTAAAGCGCAATGCGTCGGAGCACGTCTTGTTCGTCGGATCGTCTTAGACGGAAAAGGGCAGTCCAAGCTTGAAACATTTCCGTTTATTGGACAGGCGGGGCGGCGGGCATTCTAACAAAACTTAGCACCACCCAAACCGCGGTTTGGCTTTTTCGCGAGAGCGAAAGAGAGCCATAAGCTATAAGCTATATGCTATAAGCAAAGGCAAAAAGCAAAGGCAAAAGCGTAAAGCGAAAGCAACAAACCAAAGAAACGCAGACAGTCATTAAGGCTGTGAGCAAAACAAAACTGCATGACGCAGTACGAAACGAAACGAAACACAACAAACTGAAAACAACGCCGGCGGGGAATACTCCGAACGGCTGTGTGACGATACATTAACGGGCTGAACGACAATTTCAGCCCGTTTTTTATAGCGAAACAGAGCGGCATAGCACAAAATTTTCAAAAGATGTCATTTTCAAAATGACATTTTCAGGAAGATTTACTGTAAAATAGACAGCAGAAAGTCAGAGAACGGAATACAAAGGCGGTGCGGACATGGCTGTTAAAAACGAAATCGCATTGGTAACGCAGGAAAACATCAGGAACAAAATCTACACGATACGCGGACAGCGCGTAATGCTTGATAGCGACCTTGCGGCGATTTACGGCTACACAACAAAGGTGTTTAATCAGCAGATTGCACGCAACAAAGAGAAATTTGAAGAAGACTTTATGTTCCCGTTAACCCTTCTTGAAGAAACTGAATATTTATCGAGGTCACAATTTGTGACCTCGATAATGCAGACCAAAGGCATGAAAGGTGGCAGAACATACTATCCCTACGCCTTCACCGAGCAGGGCATATACAATCAATCTCTGTCTTCCTGCGGGCTCCGTTAGGAGCAGCGCAGGAACCAGCGGCGTTGTCAATAGTAAGCCAATGAAACCGTCAGTTTATATACTTGCAAACGGCAGAAACGGAACGATATACGTAGGCACTACGTCAAACCTTGCACGGCGCATAACACAACATAAATCAGACGAAACGGAAGGTTTTACGCAAAAATATTCAGTACACAGACTTGTTTGGTACGAATTTCACGAAACAATGCAGGACGCAATAGCGGCAGAGAAAAAAATAAAAAACAGGGACAGAAAATTCAAGACGGAGTTAATAGAAAAATCGAATCCGTACTGGAACGATTTGTCCGAAGAAACAGAAGACTTAAATTAAAAGCACTACACATTAGGGACACGCCGCTGGATTCTGCGCTAAGCCTTTCGGCTTCCGCAGAAAGACGGAAATATTTACACGGACAAA
>JAGHTZ010000069.1 GCA_018065065.1 Candidatus Equadaptatus faecalis
AAGAACGCCCTAAACGCGGACGGCTGTATGTATGTATGTATGTATGTATGTATGTATGTATGTGTGTATGTATGTATGTATGTATGAAATCAGGTCAGACATACTCATGTTTTTACACATTTTCGCATACGTTATACACATTGTACACATATTTTCCCCTCCTTCCGAAACTAAAGTTTATTTTTTAGTGCCTGTTACAGTGCTTCCGCCGGCTGTGCCGTGCGAAGCGCCGCAGGTTCAGCAACGGGTGCGCAGCATGCGTTTTCTTTTTCCCTGACCGCATCCGGTCTTACCGAAATGAGCGCCGATATCTGCCCGCTCTGCATTTTCAGTTCGCCTATGTCCGTCGGGGCAGGGATTGCGTCCCCGTCTTTTTCCGAGTACCAAAGCCAGCCGGCAAGCGCGTCTTTTGCCTGAGCTAAAGCGCCCTCAAGCGTTTCTGCCTGTGTCAGGCAGCAGGGAAGGTCAGGGAACAGAACACAGTAAGCGTTGTCTTCTCTGGATATCAGCACAGGATAGGTTATAAGGTCTTGCGCTTCTTTCCAATTTCTTTCAGCTTTCACCGGTTATCCCTCCCTGTCTAAGCCCGCCTGTTTTAATATCGCTTTGACGATAGGGCGTTTCAGGTCTTTTTGCGGGTGCGGAACTGTTATTTTGCCGCTTTTCTTTTCGTGCTTGAAGTAGCAGTGGTCTCCGCGGGAACCGATGTAAAACCATCCGTCAGCTTCCAGAAGCTTTATGATTTCCCTGCTGGATGCCACACTGCCGCACCTGCCTTTTCGCTTAACATCGCAAACAACCGGCAGAATATACTCCGCCGCACGGTATGATGTTAGGACGCTTTCGCTTAAATGTCAAGCACTTTTTACTGCGAAGGCTGCAAAGTTTATTTTTGTATGCAGTTACAGATTTTCTGCCGGCTGCGCCGCGCGAAATGCCGCAGGTTCAGCAACCGGTGTGCAGTTTTCGTAAAGATATTCCGGCGCAATGTCCAAATCATCGTTCCAAACAACAGTACCGTCTTCCGCACGTGCGCTGAGAAAGACCGGCAGACTGTTGAGAGGCTCAAAGATTTCTTCTTTAAGAAGCGAAGTTGCGTCATAAAGCCCTTTTTTGCCGTCTTCAAAAGTCAAGAGCAACGTGTAATCTTTTTGCGGTGTAACGTCAACTACAGACCAAACCGGATTTGGCATAAAATTCACCTCGTTTTGCCGTTCAGCGCAGCGGGTCAATCTTGTACAGCTGTTTCTGATCCATTGCAAGCTCCCAGTTTGCGGCAAGCTCGTCTCTGTGGAGTTCTGTCCACGCAACAATCAGCCGCGTCTGACGCACAGGCATTTCACCTTCAACAAGCTCTCCGTCAAGGTTGAATACCGCGCGATAGTTCTGATAGGAGGCATGGAAATGAGGCGGATTGTGTTCGCCTTTGCAAAACATTCTGATAATTATTCCAAAGAACATTGATATTGTCGGCATAAAATTCACCTCGCATTATCTTGCTGTCTGTACAAAACCCCTACGGCACATACTCTGCCGTTTTAGGATATTTTACAGCGGTATTGCCCGTTACGCAAGTTTTTTACGGGATATTTTTTGCCCGCTTCGCTCGTTTGGCGCTTCGCGCCGCTAGCGATATAAGCTTTAAGCTATAAGCGTTAAGCTTTAGAACCTTTAAGGCTTTTTGCTTGCAGCTTCAAGCTTACTGCTTACTTCTTCCGTGTACTGTTTCGCAAATCTGCGCAGCGCACCGTTCATTGTTTCGTTGTTCAGCCTCGTAGCGCAGATAAATTCCGCATGAAGCAGGGGATTGAGTTTCGTTGCTACTTTCTTTGTCTGTTTCTGTTCGTTCATTGTTTTTTCTCCTTTCTGTGTGTGTTAAGAAAACCAATTACGATAAAGTGCAATTACCATAAGAAACAATTACCAAAAGTACCAATTACAAAGAGAACCAATTACCATAAAAAACAATTCCAATCTTGTCTTCCTGCGGAAGCCGACAGGCTTAGCGCAGGATCCAGTGTCTTTGGTTTTTCTTTTCAATAACGGGCAAAGCCCGTAAAGCCGCTGGATGCTGCACTTCCGCTTCGCTCCATGCAGCAAGACAAAGATTTTTTGGTTCTTCGTTCTTCGTTCTTCGTTCTGTGTTCTTCGTTCTTCGTTGCTTTTATACTCTCGCTAACGCTCCGTATTCCCTACGGTCATATGCTTTTGGCTTGCAGCTTATAGCTTTTGGCTTTTTGCTTACCGCTTCTCTTCGTCTTCCTGCGGAAGCCGACAGGCTTAGCGCAGGATCCAGTGTCGTTAATTCTTTTCTTCTGACGGGCAAAGCCCGTAAAGCCGCTGGACACTGCGCTGACGCTTCGCGTCCCGCAGTGAGACGGGGATTTTAAGTCACTGGGCTCCGTGTCAAGCACGGAGCGACGGAGATTTTTTGCTTTTCAAGGTTTTCTCTCGTCATTCCGGCGAACGCCGGAATCCAGTGTCTTTGCCCCGCAGGGGCTTATTTCCAACGGGCTTCGCCCGTAACGTCACTGGATCCTGCGCTGCACTTCGTGCCCGCAGGAAGACG